>NZ_JBITMP010000018.1:0-202365 GCF_044466425.1 Nonomuraea sp. NPDC049400 | reverse complement strand
TATCGAGTTACGAAATCGCGATCAACCTGACCATCGCCTGCCCCCAGCGACGCGATCACATATCGTCACCGCTTCACGGACTTTGCGCCAGATCCGCTTGTGACCGGCGAAATCACCCGGCCGAGGGCCGGCCGTACGTCGATGACCCGCATGCCTGCGACGAGCGCCGCGGCGGCTCCCTCGTCACTGTCCTCATAGGCCACGCAGTGCGCCGGGTCCACCTCCAGCCGCTCGGCGGCGAGTACGTAGACATCCGGAGCGGGCTTGCCGTACCGGACATCGTCGCGGGTGACGACCGCGTCAAACAGCGGGCGCAGGCCCGTGGCCCGCAGCCCCTCCTCCACGCCGCGCCGCGAGCCGCCCGACGCCACCGCCATCGGCACCCGCCCGTGGTGCGCCCGGGCCACAGCCGCCACGGGCTCGTGCGGCTCCACCGTGCCAACGAGGCGGCTGTAGGTGTCGAGCGCGGCAGCGCGCACAGCGGCGCGGTCGAACTCCCGTCCGATCTTCGCCGCCAGCTCGGTCATCAGCGCATCGGCGGGTAGACCAGTGCGGGCGCGATACCACCCGGAGTCGAGCTCGATGTCCCACTTCTCCAGCGCCGTTCTCCAAGCGCTCTCGTTGGCGGCGGCCGTGTCGAGGAGGGTGCCGTCACAGTCGAAGATCAGGGCGGCGTACGGCGGCTCCGGGTGGAGCGGGGAATCGAGCATGGGCACACCTGCGAGTCGGGGGACACAAGGCCTGCTCCAGCGTAGAGCGGTCGGACGCGACGAGGTGAGGCAGGCGGCGCCAGAGGACGTACCTGCAGTTGGGAGGCTGCAGGTGCTCGTGCCCATGCCGGCCGGGACACTTCTCAGCGTGATGTCTCAGGGTCAGCACCCTGGTCGTGCGGGTTCGAGCGGAGGGACGGCGGGAAGCGCAGTACCCAGCGGCGCTGCCACGGGGTCTCGATGGCCCGGTGGTGGTGGTGATCGCGGGTCCAGGCGACGGCGTGGGCCCGGTCGAGACCGGCCAGGACGGCGAGGCAGGCGATGACCGTGCCGGTGCGCCCGACGCCGCCCCCGCAGGCCACCTCCACCGCGGCGCCCGCCCGCGCCCGCTCGTGCAGCGCGTGGATTTCCCGCGCGGCCAGATCGTGGTCTCGGGGCAGCCAGAAGTCAGGCCACTGGATCCACGTGTGAGGCCACCGCAGCTCGCTCTCGTGGCGGCGGCGGAGCCGGTCGGAGCCGAGGTAGAGGCCGAAGTCGGGCGTCGGCCCCGCCGGCAGCGGATGGCGCAGGCCGCGGCCGCGGATCCAGGAGCCGTCCGGGAGCTGGAGGGCGCCGACGAGGGACGGCCCGCTCACCGGCTGGCTGACCGGGTCGGCTGTTGTGCTGTCGCCAGGGTCTTGCATCGAGTTCTCCTTTTGTCTTCCACTGTGTCTCTCACTGGGCGGCGCCGCCCAGCCGCTGCCGTGCACGGTGATTGGCGACATTGAGCCGGTTGCCGCACAAGTCAGGCATGCAGTAGACGCGGCGCCCCCCGCGACTGGTGTCGACGAACACACCGCGGCAGCCCGGAGCGACGCACGCGCGGAACCGGCCGTGGCCGAGAGCACGGACGGCGCCGAGCAGCCCGACGCCGATGATCGCGGCCAGCTCCTCGGCCGGCGACGCGCCCGGCGCGGTCGGGACGTACCACTGCCAGCGCCCGCTGGGATCGCGGTCCAGCACCGGGCTGAGACCGGCCCGCCTGGCCAGCACGGCAGCGCCCGCGACCGCCTGATCCTCCGTCTCGGTCTCCACGACGCCACGCGCTTCCCGGCGCAGCAGGTGCACCTCGCGGACGTCCTCGCCGGTTGGCGTCGTCCCGTCCGCCAGGGCGTCGAGCCGCAGCCCGCGCCCCGCGAGGAACCGCATCAACGCTTCAGGGGTGGGCAGGGCCTCCCCTGCCGCGGCCTGCACGGTGGGTGAGGTGTTGGCCAGGTCTCCTGCCAGGGTCGCTCCCACCGCATAGTCGGTGATGGAGATCCGCATGCCTCACCCACTTCCCGGTAACCGATAAAACGGCACTATAACCCTTACAGGGGGTGGGGTTACGGAATACGCTCGAGAGCGCTGTCCCCGTACGACGTGTGCCTGGTCGTGGTTGACCGGTTCCGGTGCGGTCGTCAACCCGTGGTCCCGCAGAACGCCTTGACGGCGATGCCCATGACCTCCTGCGTGGACGGGTTGCGGGTGGAGGGGTTGATCGACATGGTCATCGACTTGCCCGAGTCCGAGCGGAACGCGAACGTCAGATACCCGATCAGCTCGCCGCTGTGGCCCCACACCGTGCCGCATGGCAGCGTGTACGCCTGCAGCCCAAGCCCGTAGCCGAACCCAGCTCCTGTCTCGACGGGCGTACGCATGGCCCGCAGCGATGCGGCGCTGGTCAGCTTGCCACCGAGCAGGGCGGACATGAACCGCTCCAAGTCCGCCGCGGTCGAGATCATCTCGCCCGCCGCCCAGTCGAGCGAGGGGTTCATCCGCGTCGCGTCCACGAGCTGGGGGATCGGCTCGTACCCCTTGGCGTGCGGCGCGGGCACCCCCGCCTGATCGCCGGGCACCACGGTGTGGCGCAGCCCCAGCGGGCGCAGGATGCGGCGCCTGACCTCCTCGCCGTAGGACCGGCCCGTCAGCTTCTCCACCAGTAGTCCGAGCACCACGTAGTTGGTGTTGGAGTAGTGCCACTTGCCGTCGTCGGGCAGTTCCTCGGCGAAGGCCACTTTCAGCAGCTCACGTGGCTGGTAGGAGCGGAACCGCGCGTCGCCGCGCCACCGGTTGGTCGAGTACCCCGGCTCGCTCATGTAGTCGTATAGGTGGCTGGTGTGGTTGAGGAGCCGGCGGACGGTGATGCGTTCCCCGCCCGGCACCAGACCCGGCAGGTACTGATCGACGGGATCGTCGAGCCGCACCTTGCCCTCGTCCACGAGCTGGAGCACCACGGTGGCGACGAACGTCTTGGTGACGCTGCCGATCCGGAAGTATCCGTTGGGCGAGGGCCGACCGCCGCGCTTGATGTCGCGCACTCCCGCGGTGCCGGACCAGGTCCGCTCTCCGTCGGAGACCCGCGCCAGAGCAGCCGTCGCCCCGTTGCTCTCCACGATCTTCTCCAGCTCGGGGCCTACCCCGGCGCCGCCCTGGCCACCTGTCACAAGAGTTGCCGCTACCAGTGTGTTCGTCAGCATCTGCATCATGGGGCTCAACGCTATGGAGGGCTGACCCCCGGCAGAATGAGGTGCTCCGCCTGGTTGCCCTGCGGAAAACCACACCTCGGCATTGGATCGGGTGGGTGGTCACGCCCGGTAGCGGGGGTATCCGCCGTGGTCGGGAAGTTCGTCCTCGTAGTCGCAGGCAGCGACTGCGTCATGGCCTGCCTGCCAGGCGTGGGTGAGGATTTTGGAGACCGTCTCGATGACCTGGTGGCTGGTGGCATTCCCTCTTCCGATCTCCATCTTGATCGGCCACGTGGGGAAGTCGGTCCCGTCGTGAGTGCAGTTGTCATTGCGCCGGATCTCGATCTCCACGGCGCCGGCGCTCACCGCTGTCCTCGTGTCGTCGACCCTTGGGGCCTTGACCTCGACCGCACCAGCCGCGGTGCGGATCTCACGACGTCACCGCACGCGGGCGAGCACGATGTGCGTGAGCTTCACCCCGTTGCCCGAACAGCGTCCTTCCGTCCGACCCCGAACCATCCCTGAGCCGACCCTGAACGGCCCCTGAGAACGGTTCTGCTCGGGCTTTCCCGCACCTATCGTGACGGACGCCCCAAGATCCATTCCAGGAGGAAAGCTCATGCACAGCGTGGCCGCGTTCGTCATCGCGGGTCTCGTGGCCGGTTCAAGCCTCGGTGCCGCTCCCCCGGCGAACGCAGCGCCGGCGAGCATCCAATGGACACCCTGCAAACCGGACAGTCCGGAGTGGGCGGCGTGGAAGGGGGCGGAGTGTGCGGCCCTCCGGCTGCCTGTCGACTGGGCCCGTCCCGACGGGCCCGCGTTCGATCTCAAGATCGCGCGCCGTACGGCGACCGGCCCGGGAACGCGCGTCGGCACCCTGGTCTTCGGCCCGGGCGGGCCCGGTGACTCGGGCGTCGAACGTGTGGGCACCGGCATCACGCGCTTCAGCGCCGAGGTCCGCCGCAGGTTCGACATCGTCAGCTTCGATCCCCGCGGAGTCGGTGGCAGCAGCCCCGTCACCTGCCCACCCGAGAAGCTCGCGGCCCGGCCGTCGCCGAAGCTGACGAGTCAGGCGGACTTCGAGGCCACCGTGCAGTACAACCGGGAGCTGCGCGAGGCGTGCCGTCAGCAGACCCCGAACGGCATCTTCGACCACCTCGACTCAGCCCAGACGGTCCGGGACCTGGAGGCCCTGCGCATGGCGCTCGGGGAGAGCAAGCTCACCTTCCACGGCAGCTCGTACGGCACGATGCTCGGCGCCCAGTACGCCGAGACCTATCCTCGTCACGTACGGGCAATGGTGCTGGAAAGCGTGATGGACCACAGCGTCCCCCGCACGCGGACCTTCCTGGAGACCGGGGCGGCGGCCGCGCAGGATCTTTTCGACGAGTTCGTGAAGTGGTGCGGCCTTAACGCCGAGTGTGCCCTCCATGACCGCGACATACGAGCCGTCTGGAAGGGGCTGCTGGCCCGCGCCGAGAGCGGCAGGCTGGCCACCCCGCCGGACCTGGTGCGCAAACTGGGCCCCACCGTGTCCTCGGTCGACCTGGTCAACGCGATCGCCTTCCGGCGGTTCTACCAGGGCGACTTCGCGGGTCTGGCCAAGGAGATCGACGCGATGGACAGGAGCGCGCCGGTGAACGGCCCGGCGCCGAGGTTGTCCCCCTTGCCGCCCACCACTCCGATCTTCTGCTCGGACTGGCGACTCCCCGTGCGGGACTATCGGGAGTACGCGTCGCTGGTGCGGCGGATGAACGCCACCGCCCCTGACATGCCGTACCTGCTGCCCCTCCGGATGGTGGCCGCCTGCCTCGGCGCGCCGACCGCCAACCCCCAGCGCCACCTCGGGCCGACGGCACGCCAGGCCCCGCCTGTGCTGCTGTCGAACGCGCTGCACGACCCGGCGACGCCGCACCGGTGGGCCACGTCCGTCGCCCGCCAGTTCGGGCGGAAGGGCGTGCTGCTGACGTACGACGGCTGGGGCCACGGCAGCGCCACCAGCGGGCCCTGCATGGAGAACGCCGTTGACCGTTACCTCACCGACCTCGCGGTCCCATCACGCGGCACCCACTGCCCCGCCGTGCGGTAGCAACTGCAGCAGGAATGGTGGTAGCTCCAGGCTGAGCGAGCCCCTGAGCCAGGGGCCGAGGTGGCGGACCCAGAACAGGACGCGATCGACGCCCGCGGCCGCGTAAGCGGCGACGTCGTCGGCCCAGATCTCCTTCATGGCCTCGACGCGTTCGCGCATGACCTTCCACCGGGTGGCGGGGTCGGTGCCGTGGTTGCGCATCTCCTGGTTGATCCAGCCGGGGCCGACGCCGAAATTCATCCGACCGTCCGACAGGACGTCGACGGAGGCGACCTCCTTGGCCGTGACCGGCGGAGAAGGCCGCCGCAGAGGCGCGCTCGACCCGCGCCCGACCCCGCTGCCCAACGCACAGAGCTTCCCGGCGCTGTCCACCAGCACCTACACGCTGTTCGAGAACACCACCGACCAGCAGCGCCTCGCCCGCGGTGTCGCGTTCGTCAACACGGGCTCGCTTCCGGGGCGCTGACCCCCGTGATCGACCGCGTCTTCGACCTGGAGGACATCGTCGCCGGTCACCGGCACATGGAGTCCGACATCCAGGTCGGCAAGATCGTCGTCACCGTCCGGCACTGAGCCCGAAGCCTGGCACGCTCGCTCCTTCGACGCCCGTCGTAGTATGACAGGTCAGCCGATTCCCGGAGGAGGAGACCCACGTGTCCCGCCCGAAGACCACCCCGCGCACCGTGGACAACCCCTCCGTCACCGAGGTCACCCTCCAGCAACTCCTCGAAGCCGTCGCCGACCCCGTTCGCCGCTCGGTGATCGCCCAGCTCGCCACCGCGGGCCACGACATCAGCTGCGGCGCCTTCGACCTGCCCGTCTCCCGCTCGACCGCCACCCACCACTTCAACGTGCTGCGCGAGGCCGGCGTCATCCGCCAGCACTACCAGGGCACCACCAAGATGAACTCCCTGCGCCCCGACGACCTCGACGCCCGCTTCCCCGGCCTCATCCCGGCCATCATCGATTCCTGCGTCCGCGAAAACGACCAGGTCGCCGAAGCCCGTTAGGCGACCGCGCCGGTCTTGGGCGCACTCCCGCGATCTATCGCCACTGGATGGTGACGCGACGCATCGGCATGAGCGGCGGCGCCTTACGTGGCTGCGCGGCCGGGCCGGTCCAGTCCGGCCGCGAGCTCAGTGATCGCCGCGTCGAACCGCCGGCCGAGAAGCGTCATGTCCGGCTGGTCCGAGCCCGCGGTTTGCTGGAGCCATTGGTCCAGGACGACGCGGAGCGCTGTCAGGGCGGCGGCCGCGCACACGAGCGGGTAGGAGGAATCCGCGGATCGTTCGGCTGTCCGGCAGGCAGCGGGGTTCGGCTCCGGATGATCTATGTGCTCGGCGATCGCTTCGGCCAGGGCCTGCTCCTGCGCGGCGAGCACGGCCAGCTGCTGGGGCACCAGCGTGGGTGCGGTGCGGACCAGTTGCAACGCCTGGATGTGGTCGCGGCTGGCGGCGTCGCTCTGATTCATGACGACCAGCACCGCCTCGCGGAACGCCTGCAGGACAGTCTCCGTCCGCGGCCGGGCCCTGAACTGGGTGATGAGTTCCTGCGCGGCGGCCGAGAGGGAGGCCACGACCGCTTCTTCCTTGCTGGAGAAGTAGTTGAAGAAGGTCCGCAGCGCGATGTCGGCCTCGTCGGCGATCTGCTCGACGGTGACGTTCTCGACGCCGTGGCGCAGGGACATGCGGAGCGCGGCCTCGCGGAGCGCGGCACGAGTGGCCTGCTTCTTGCGTTCACGGCGGCCGATGACCGGCGCTGCGGCACCCACCATGGCCACGTGGGCTTCCTCACCGCCCGATGCGGGCTGAACCACTCCAACCTCCTCCTCCACCGCAGTCTCCCACATGGGCGGCCAAGGGCGGATTCGTCCTTTCCCGAGGTGGGCTCAGGACCAAGTGACCGGCAGCGAGTGCACGCCGAAGATGAGCATTTCATTGCGTAGCGGTACTTGCTCGGCGGGCACGGCCATACGCAGGCCGGGCAGGCGAGTGATCAGCTCCCTGAGGCCGATCCGCATCTCGATGCGGGCCAGCTGCTGGCCCAGGCACTGGTGGATGCCATGCCCGAAGGCCAGGTGCGAGGTGCGGGGGCGGTGCACGTCAAGCCGGTCGGGGTCGGGCCAATGCTGCGGATCGCGGTTGGCCTCGGGCGTGGCGATCACGACCGTGGCGCAGGCGGGGAGGTCCACGCCGCCCAGGGTCACGGGCTCGGTGGTGACGCGGCTGACGCCGAGCTGGACGATGGTCAGGTAGCGCAGCAGCTCCTCGACCGCGTTGTCGATCAGGGTGGAGTCGTTCCGCAGTGCGGCGAGCTGGTCGGGGTGTTCCAGCAGGGCGAAGGCGCCCAGGCTCAGCATGTTGGCGGTGGTCTCGTGGCCGGCGCCGAGCAGGACGAGGGCGACGTCGACCAGCTGGGCGTCGGTCAGCGGAGGGTCGGCGTCGTGGACGAGCCCGGACAGCAGGTCGTCGGCGGGGTTGGCGCGCTTGCCGGCGACCAGGCGCTGCATGAACGCGTGCAGCTCGCCCCCGCTCGGGCTCGCTCCTCGGCGCCGGCGCTGGCGTTCAGCCCGACGGCGGTGCGTTCCTGGAACTCGGCCCGGTCGGCGTAGTCGACTCCGAGCAGCTCGCAGATGACCAGCGAGGGCAGCGGCAGCGCGAACGCCGGCACGAGGTCTGCCTCGGTACCGGCCGCCTTCATCGCCTCGATGTGCTCGACGGCGATCTCGGTGACTCGCGACTCCAGCGCCCGCATCCGCCGCACGGTGAACTGGCCGGTCAGCAGCCGCCGGATCCGGGTGTGCTCAGGCGGGTCCATGAAGACGAAGTAGCCGTCCTCACGGGCGGGGAGAGTCGTGTCCGGCCGGGACGGCGCCATCTCGGTCACTTCGTCCGGTTGCAGAGACGTGGCGTCGCGATGGCGGACCTTGTCGGCGCTGAAGCGCGCATCCGACAGCACGGTGCGTGCCTCCTCGAAGCCGGGCACATCCTGTTCTCGGGCGGAGCCGCTCACCGGCGGTCCGCGGTGCGGGGCGAATCCACACTACAAAAGATGCACGACGCGCATCAATGCGTGCCGTGCATGTATTGGCGCGCCGACGTAGAGGTCTGCCGCGACACCCCTCCCAGCGGATAGATCGGATGTGTAAGGCATCGAGGGTGGCAATTCCGGCCTGGTCCACGGTCATGGCCTTCTAGAGGTCGGATCGTCTCGAAGACGCAACCGTTTGCCGCGCGACGTTGACGCCCCGTTAGGGGACAATTAACGTCCCGAGTTAAATATTTGTATACGGATGGACACCCCCGCATGAGAGATCTCAGCAGACGAGGATTCCTCCAGTCCGGCGCGGCCGCAGCCGCCCTCGCCCTGACCGGCTGCGCCGGCGGCGGAAGCTCGGGCGCCGGCCTCCAGTTCGCCTGGTGGGGCAGCACGGCGCGCCATACCGCGACGCAGAAGGCCATCGACGCGTTCAAGAAGAAGAAGCCCGGCGTCCAGATCAAGACCCAGTTCTCCGGCTGGGAAGGTTACTGGGAGAAGCTGGCCACCCAGACCGCGGGCGGCAACGCCCCCGACGTGATCCAGATGGACTACTCCTACCTCGGCGAGTACGCCAGGCGTGGCAGCCTGCTGGACCTCGGCCCGTACGTGGGCAAGGCCCTGGACCTGTCCGGTTTCGAGCCGGACGTGGTGAACGCCGGCAAGATCGACGGCAAGCAGTACGCCGTGAACTTCGGCATCAACTCCATGGCCCTCATCGTCAACAAGACCCTGGCGGCCGAGCGCGGGGTGGAGATCCCCGAGACCTTCACCTGGCCCGAGTACGGCGAGCTGGCCAAGAAGCTGGCGGGCAAGGGGGTCTTCGGCACCGAGGACGGCGCCCAGGACGGCGGCGCGCTGGAGAACTGGCTGCTGGAGCGGGGCAAGATGTTCTTCACCGCCGACGGCAAGCTGGCCTACGACGAGGACGACCTCAAGGAGTGGTTCACCTTCTGGGCGGGCCTGCGCAAGGCGGGCGCGGCCGCACCGCCGGACGTCCAGGCCACCGCGGCGGGCGACGTGCAGAACAGCCTGGTCGCCACCCGCAAGGCGGTCATGGACTTCGCCTGGTCCAACCAGCTCACCGCCTACATGTCGCTCACCAAGGACGAGATCGGCATCCACACCTTCCCGACGGGCGACAAGCCCGGCCAGTACTACAAACCGTCCATGCTGCTGACCGTCAGCTCCGGGAGCAAGGCCAAGGACGACGCGGTGGCCCTGGTCAACGCGCTCGTCGCGGACCCGGACGTGGCCGCCCAGCTCGGATCCGAGCGCGGCATCCCGCCCGCGGCCCCGATCCGCGCCGCGCTGCGGCCCAAGGCGTCGCCGTCCGAGCAGCTGGTCTACGACTACATCGACTCGATCAAGGACAGGGTCGGTCCGCTGCCACCGCCCCAGCCGCTCGGCGCCGGGGAGCTGCACAACAAGGTGCTCACCAACGTCAACCAGGAGATCGGCTTCGGCAAGCTCACGATCGACCAGGGGGTGTCCCGATTCTTCGAAGAAGCCCGACGGGTGCTCAAGTAGAGGGACGCGCCGCCTATCTGTTCCTGCTGCCGTGGTTCGCCGGTCTGCTCCTGCTGACCGGCGGGCCGATCCTGGCCTCGCTGGCACTGTCGTTCACCGACTTCGACCTGCTCACCACCCCGTCTTTCGTGGGGCTGGACAACTACGCCAGGATGCTCACCGACGACCCGCACTTCGTCAACGCCGTGCGGGTCACGCTGATCTATGTCGTGTTCTCCGTGCCGCTGTCCGGCGCGTTCGCGCTCCTGGTCGCGGTGCTGCTGAACAGGCCCATGCGGGGCGTCGGGGTCTACCGCGCCGCCTACTACCTGCCGTCGCTGCTGGGCGGCAGCGTCGCGGTGGCGATCCTCTGGCGGCAGATCTTCGGGGCCGACGGCCTGATCAACGATGCCCTGCGATATTTCGGGATCGTGGGGCCGAGCTGGATCTCCACGCCCCAGTACGCGATCTACACGCTGGTCATGCTGCACATCTGGCAGTTCGGCTCGCCCATGCTGATCTTCCTGGCCGGGTTGAAGCAGATCCCCGCCGAGCTCTACGACGCCGCCGCGGTGGACGGCGCCGGGCGGGTGCGCGCGTTCTTCCGTGTCACGCTGCCCATGCTCAGCCCGATCATCTTCTTCAACCTGGTGCTGCAGACCGTGAACGCCTTCAAGGCGTTCACCCCCGCCTTCATCATCAGCGGCGGCAACGGCGGGCCGGCGGACTCCACGCTCTTCTACACGCTCTTCATCTACCAGGAGGGTTTCGGGAACTTCCGGATGGGCTACGCCTCCGCGCTGGCCTGGGTGCTCCTTCTGGTGACCGCGGCCTTCACCGGGCTGGCCTTCCGTTCCGCGAAGTACTGGGTGCACTATGCCGACTAGCCGTCCCTGGGCCGTCCACCTGCTGGTCGTGGTGGGCGCGCTCGTCATGCTCTATCCGCTGTTCTGGTTGATCAGCTCCTCGGTCAAGCCCAACGACGAGATCTTCACCGATCCCGGGCTGGTGCCCGAGACCGTGGTCGCGGACAACTACGCCACCGGGTGGACCGCGCTGGGGGTGCCGTTCAGCGGGTTCTTCGCGAACTCGTTCGTCATCGCCGCGGCGGCCGTGGCGGGGAACGTGCTGTCGTGCTCGATGGCGGCCTTCGCCTTCGCCCGGCTGAGCTTCCGGTTCAGGAAGCTCTGGTTCGCAATCATGCTGGTGTCGATCATGCTGCCCATCCACGTGCTGATCGTGCCGCAGTACACGTTGTTCAAGTATTTCGGCTGGGTGGACACGTTCCTGCCGCTCATCGTGCCGAAGTTCCTGGCCGTGGACGGGTTCTTCATCTTCCTGATGGTGCAGTTCATCCGGTCGCTGCCGCGCGAGCTGGACGACGCGGCCCGCATCGACGGGTGCGGGCCCTTGCTGGTGTACTGGCGGATCATCCTGCCGCTGTCGCGGCCCGCGCTGATCACGACCGCCATCTTCACCTTCATCTGGACATGGGACGACTTCTTCAGCCAGCTCGTCTACCTGAGCGACGTGTCCACCTACACGGTGCCTCTGGCCCTGCGTGCGTTCCTCGACTCCAGCGGCGGCTCCACCTGGGGGCCGATGCTCGCGATGGCGGTGCTGTCGCTGATCCCCATCCTGGGCTTCTTCCTGATCTTCCAGCGCCGCATCACCGAGGGCATCTCGACCACCGGCCTCAAGGGCTGATCAGCGCGCCGGTGCGGCGGCGGGCCCGCCGCACCGGAGGCGTCCTCAGCGGGCGCAGGTCGTCAGGCCGGGCCGCCAGCGGCACGCGATGGCGGCGAAACCGCCCTCGGCCCGCACCTCCACCGCCAGCGTGCCGCCCTGAACCACGTGCGCCTCGCGAACGAGACCGTCGGCGCCGTCCCGCGTCACCTCGACCAGCCACCGCCCAGGCAGAAAGCCTGTCGGCACCTGGAGCGTCCTGGCCGCACCAGAGACGCCGGCGCCGATGAACCAGCGATCGCCGCTGCGTCTGGCCAGCACCGTGTGGTCGGCGGGCCTTCCGGACAGCAGCCGCGTCTCGTCCCACACGGTGGGCACCTGGTCGAGGAATCGCTCGGCCTCGGGCCGTGCGCGGTAGGCGTCCAGCGACCCGGCCAGGTTCTCCAGCCCCGACTCGAACACCACCGACAGCGCCAGCTCGTGCGCGTCGGACGTGGGCCGGCTCGCCCGCTGGAAGGCCATCGGCGTGTAGTCCATCGAGCCGATCTCATTCCTGGTGTACGGCAGGGCCGCGAGGTGGCTGGTGGTCAGGTTGGACGACTTCTCCGCGCCGTGCACCCCTTCCATGGTCATCACGTGGGGCCACGTCCGGTTGATCCCCTTGGGCACGGTCGAGCCGTGGAAGTTGACCATGAGCTGGTTGTCGGCCAGGTCCCGCAGCGTCTCGTCGTACCAGCGCAGCCGCTCCTGTGCCTCGGAGTCGATGAAGTCGAGCTTGACGCCCTTGACCCCCCACTGGCGCAGCAGCCCGAAGCGCTCGGCGCGCTCGTCGTGGGTGTCGAAGTCGGAGAAGCGCAGCCACGCCATGATGCCGACCCCGCGGGCCCGGCCGTACTCGACGAGCTGCGGCATCCAGGTGAACTCGGCTGTGCGATCCGTCCAGGCCCGCTCGCCGGTCACCGGATCGTCGTACCAGCCGGCGTCGACCAGCACGTACGGCCAGCGGTGCTGCGCGGCGTAGTCGACGAACTCCTTCTGGCGATCCAGGCTCTGCTGCACGCTCCGGCCGCCGGCCAGCCAGCTCCACAGCACCTTGCCCGGCTTGATCCACGAAGTGCCGGCGAGCCGGGAGCCGGGCGCGAGGTCGTCGACGAGGGTGGACTCGGTGACGGTCGCGAGGTCGCCCGTGACCATGACCCGCCAGGGCGTGGTGAGGCCGCCCGCGTACGGGACCCGCGCGTCCCAGAGGGCGATCCGGTACGTGTCCGCGTCGCGTACCAGGCGGGGGCCGGTGTAGGAGCCGTTCAACGCCGACTCGGCCAGCAGGAGGTAGTTCGGCCCGACCCCGAACAGTGCGGGCATCTGGTATTCGGCCGCGGGGACGCCGGCGTACTGGATGAACGGGTTCTCGTAGTCGCGGCGGTGCGCGGCGAGCCAGGCGGTGGACCCGCCCGGGACGTCGAACGCCGAGGCCTCGCCGCGGACGGCGCCCGCGCCGGGCAGCTCGTAGCGGTAGGCGACGCCGTCGCGGGCGGCCCTGACGACCACCTCGAGCTCGGCGTCGCCGCGGGCGAAGCGGAAGCGGGTCTCGGTCATCACGGACATGCGCTGCAGGCGCTTGCCCGCCGTGGTCGTGTACCTCTCGACGACCGTGCGGCTGGCGCGGTCGCTCAGGCGCAGGCCGGTGGTGAGGTCGGCCTGCTCCGTGGTGACGCCGAGCGGGCTGGGGTCGAGCACGGTCGCTCCGCCCCGCGACACGGCCAGGGACGGCCGGCCCTGCTCGTCGAGGCGGACGGTGGCGACGGGCCCGCCTGCGGGCGCGGTGACGGTCCAGGTGGCGGCAGAGGTGGTGGGGGTGATGAGCAGTCCGGCGAGCAGCACGCCACTCAGTAGCCAGTTCAACGAGTGCCTCCCGAAGGCTGGGGATGCACTCTAATTAACTTCGTCAAGAATTTAATCGCAACCCTCGTGGCACCCGCCTGCCTACCGCCGCCACAACAAAAGATCCACTTTTTCCGCCATTCGCGTTGACAACGGCCTTACAGCGATCGATGCTTTGCTCGCTGCACGCCCACTTTTTGACCATCACGCCCAATATTTGGGCATCTGGGAGAGTCCACGCCGTGTTCGCGATTCATCGCCTGAGCCCCGAGATCGGACGCGCCCCGGCCTTCTTACCGCCGATCGGAGGGAACGAGCTGTGAATGTCGTCACCGACCTCCCGAGCCGGCTGCTCTCCCGCTGGTGCGATCTGCCCTGCTCGCCGATCGCGTCATCCATCGCCCGCCACTGGGTGTCGGCGATGCTCGCCTCGTGGGACCTGTCCCTCTCCCCCGCCGACGAGGCGACGATCGCCGAGCTGACCAGCGAGCTGGTCACGAACGCGGTCCAGCACGCGGCTCCGCCCGCCGACGGATGCTCCGACATAAGGATCAACGTGCGGGTGGGGTCCGCCACGATCTGGCTGGCGGTCTGCGACCACGATCCGACCCTGCCCACGCGGCGAGATCCCGACTTCCTCGCCGAAAGCGGGCGCGGACTGTTCCTGGTGGATGCGCAGGCCGACCGATGGGGCGCTGTCCAGCACGAAAACGGCAAGTACGTCTGGTTCAGCATGGAGTGCCTCGACGGCGTGCGGTACGCGGGCGAGACGCTTCCTGCCACGGCCTTCGCCGGCCACTCCGCATCCGGTGCCACGAACACGAAGGAGAATTCGCCATGTCCCCAGTCGTCCTCCCCCACGACGTCCGCGGCTCCGGGCCGCACTGCGTAATCGCGTTGCACGGCTGGTTCGGAGACCGCGGCTCCTTCAGGAAGATCCAGCCCTACCTGAACGGCGACGCCTTCACCTACGCCTTCCCCGACTATCGGGGGTACGGCGAGGCGCGCGACCTCACCGGCGAGTACACCCTGGCTGAGATCGCCGCCGACGTGACAGCGCTCGCCGACAAGCTGGGATGGGAGACCTTCTCCCTGGTCGGTCACTCGATGGGCGGAACGGCCATGCAGCGCGTGATGCTGGACGCGCCGGGCCGGGTCCGCAAGCTCGTCGGCATCTCTCCGGTGCCGGCCTCCGGCGTGCCGTTCGACGAGGAGGGCTGGGCGCTGTTCTCCGGCTCCGCCGAGGGGCCCGCCAACCGTCGCGCGATCATCGATCTCACCACCGGCAACCGGCTTCCTGGCGCATGGCTCGATGAGATGGTGGACACCTCGCTGCGGAACTCCACGGTGACCGCC
Organism: Nonomuraea sp. NPDC049400; assembly: GCF_044466425.1. Taxonomy (NCBI): domain Bacteria; kingdom Bacillati; phylum Actinomycetota; class Actinomycetes; order Streptosporangiales; family Streptosporangiaceae; genus Nonomuraea; species Nonomuraea sp. NPDC049400. The sequence goes on along the minus strand of NZ_JBITMP010000018.1, from coordinate 187,612 downwards.
TACCGGGCGTACCTGGACGCCTGGGCCCGTACGGACTTCCACACCGAGGTGGCCGGCGCCACCACCCCCGTGCTCCTCATCGCCGGCGAGCACGACCCCGCGCTCTCCGCCGATGTCATGCGGGCCACGTGGCTGCAGTGGTACCCGAACGCCGAGCTGCTGACCTTCGCAGACGCCGGCCACTACGCGATGGATGAGACACCATTGGCCCTGGTGTCCGCCATCGAACGCTTCCTGACCACCTGACGATCTCCTGAAGGGCTGCCCGTGATCGACATGAGTACGACGGCCAACGTGTTCGACCCGCGTATCTACGCACAGGGCATCCCGCACGAGACCTACCGCCGGCTGCGCGACCACGACCCCGTGCACTGGCAGGAGGAGCACGCGGTCGGCGAGTGGCCGGCCGGGCCCGGGTTCTGGGCCGTGACCCGCCACGCGGATGTCGTACGCGTACTGCGCACGCCGACCGAGTTCAGCTCCTGGCTGGGCGCCACCCAGATCCGCGACCCGGACCCCGCCGACCTGGCGTTCATCCGGCGCACGATGCTCAACCTCGATCCGCCGGACCACGGCCGGCTCCGGAGGATCGTCTCCGGCGTGTTCACCGCCAGGCGCGTCGAGCGCTTCACCGCCGGCATCGAGGCACGGGCACGGCTGCTCATCGACGAGATCGCCGAGCGAGGCGAGTGCGACCTGCCGGTGGACGTGACCGACGACTACCCGATCCACAACCTCGCGGATCTCCTCGGCATCCCGACCGCCGATCGCGGCCAGATCCTCGAGTGGACCAACCGCGTGATCGGCTACCAGGATCCCGACCACGCGACCGTCGTACGCGGCCCGGACGGCAAGCCGGTCAACCCGCGATCACCGGCCATGCTCACCGACATGTTCGAGTACGCCCACTCGCTCGCCGCCCACAAGCGCCGGAATCCGGCGGACGACATCATGACCGCGCTCGCCACGGCCGAGGTGGACGGGCAGCGCCTCACCGACGCCGAACTGTCGATGTTCTTCTTTCTCCTGGTCGTCGCGGGCAACGACACCGTGCGTTCAGCCCTGCCCGGCGGGATGCTCGCCCTGCTCGACCATCCCGACCAGCATCGCCGGCTGCTCGGCCACCCGGACCTGCTCGACTCCGCCGTCGAGGAGATGCTGCGCTGGCATCCCCCCGTCCTCAGCTTCCGCCGCACCGCCGTACACGACATCGTGCTGGCCGGGCGGCGCATCGCGGCAGGCGACAAGGTCGTCGTCTTTCACGGCGCCGCCAACTTCGACGAGCGGCGCTTCCCCGACCCGGCGCGTTTCGACATCGCGCGCCGGCCCAATGACCACGTCTCGTTCGGGGACGGACCGCACGTGTGCCTCGGCTCCCGTTTCGCCCGGATGCAACTGCGCGTGTTCTACCGGGAACTGCTCTGGCGGCTGCCGGACGTCCAGCTCGACGGCCCACCGGTCCGGCTGGTGTCGAACTTCATCGGCGGCGTCAAGCACCTGCCCCTGCGCTACACCCCCGTACCTCGCCTGGGTGTCGAATGACCTCTGATCAGCAAAGCCCGGCCGCCTCCGCGACGGGCTCGAAGACGATCGACACCGGCCTGCGGCTCCTGGAGATCCTCAGGCAGCACCCGGACGGGCTGACGATCACCGAGCTCGCGCAGCTGGCCGGGATCCATCGCAACGCCGTCTCCCGCCACCTGGCCGCGCTCGGCAACCATCGGCTGGTCGCACGGATCGGCACCCGCTACACCCTCGGCCTCGGCATCGTCGAGCTCAACGCCGCCGTGCAGCACAGGCTCCGCAGCGCGGCCGCCTCCGCGCTCCAGCTGCTGGCCGACGCCTGCAACGCCACCGCTTTCATCACGGTGCTCGACATCGACGAGAGCCAGGCGGTCGTGCTCACCGTGGCGGAGCCGCGCGTCTCACAGATCCACGTCAGCTATCGCGCCGGCACCCGGCACCCGGCCGACCGCGGCGCCTCAGGGATCGCCATCCTGGCCGGTCGCCCGCACCACCCCGGGGAGCGGACGGCGATCACCGAGGCCCGCGTCGCCGGTTACTCGGTCACGGCAGGCGAGCTGCAGCCCGGGGCATGGGGCGTCGCCGCCCCGATCAGAACGGCAGGGCGCCCGGCCGACGCCAGCGTGGGCGTGGTGACCATCGGGGGGCGGGATGAGAACGAGATCGCCCCGCTCGTACTCGGCGCCGCAACCGAGATCGCACGCCTCCTCTAGCGTCTCTGATCAGCCAAGCGGTCCTTGGTCGGGACGCTTGAGCTGATCGTGTGCACGGTGGTCGTGCGTACGCACCGTGCCCGCACTCAGCAGGGTGTTGAGTCCCCAGTCGCACGATATTCACGACGCGGTCGGTGACATTTGCATCTGTTGACCGGTGAGATCTGGGCCCAAGGTTGTGCTCACACAAGGCTCAAGCCCACAAGGAGCATAAATGACCACGCTTTTCACCGGACGGGTTGTGAACACTGTACGGATCGAGCGCATCTACTCCTCCACCCCCGAGCGGATCTGGGAGCTCTGGACCACGGCCGCCGGCATCGAGTCCTGGTGGTCGCCCGACGGCTTCACCACCGAGGTCGGTGAGCTGGAGCTGCGGCCCGGCGGCGCGCTCGTCCACACGATGACCGCGACGGCGCCGGAGCAGATCGAGTTCATGAAGGCGGCCGGAATGCCGCTGAGCACCGAGTCGCGCAAGACTTTCGTCGAGGTGGACGAGCCGGGCAGGCTCTCGTACAGCTCGCTCGCCGACTTCATCCCCGGCGTGGAGCCGTACGAGTTCCTCACCATGGTCGAGATCCAGCCAGGCGAGCAGGGCGTCCGGGTCACGATGACCGTGGACGAGATGCATGACGAGGTGTGGACCCAGCGGCTCGTGGCCGGCCGGACCAACGAACTGGACAACCTCGCCAAGGTGATCGGCGAGGGGGCGGCGGGCTGAGGCGACCAGCCGGCACCGGCAGCAGCCCTCCGCATACGACCGCGCTCGACCAGGCGCCGTGGGAGCGGACGACGATCGTGAACAGGCCGGCGGCCGAGGTGGCCGCCGACCTCAAGGCGACCGAGGGCGGCGACATCCTCGTGCTGGCCAGCGCCAGTGTCATCAAGGCGCTGCCGGCAGCCGGCCAGGTCGACCGGCTGGCGCTCACCGTCTTCCCGGTCTTCCTCGGCGGCGGGCCGCGCCTGTTCGACGACGGCCTGCCCACCGGGCAGTGGGTCCTTGCAAGCCACGCCGCGGGCGAGCACGGCACGCTGTCTCTGGTCTACGACCGAGTCCGTTGAGCCGGTCGGCGGCGACCTCATGACCCTCCCCCTGGCGCCGGCCGGTGCTGTCATCCGGCCGCGGCACCTACCCTGGTCAGCCGGACCATGGGGAGGGGCAGTGCGCGGAGTAGCGGGATTGTGGAGATCCGAGCGCGTCGTCCGGCTCGCGCCGGTCGGCGCGGTCGTGTGCGGAGGGCTGCTGCCGGTGCTGCAGGTCGCCCTGGCCGCCAGCTATCTCGGCAACGGCCTGCGCACCGGACTGTGGAGCCTGGCCGCGACCGCCGTGTATCTGCCGCTGCATCTGCGCCACGTCTGGTACGCCGCGCACGCGGTCCGCCCGCGGGGCGGCCGCTGGACCCTGGGAGCGCTGGCCGTCGTCGTCCTCGGCGTCACGCCCCTGGCCGGGAACATGTGGCCGCGGTCGTACGCCGCCCTGGCGGTGTCGGCCGTGCTGGTGCTGCCCGCTCCGTGGTCGTTTCTCCTCTATGTCGTGCTGGTGGCCGTGGCGGCGCCGGTGAGCGGCCTGCTGGGACTGCCGTGGACGATCACGCCGTGGCTGACGTTCACCGTACTGGGCGGCAGCGGGGCGGTGCTGCTGCTGGTCTGGCTGGCCGCGGCGCTGACCCGGTTGCAGACGGCCAGGGAGGCGCTCGCCCAGCAGGCGGTCGCGCAGGAGCGGCGCCGGATCGACGACGACCTGCGCCGCACGCTCGGCGGCGCGCTGGAGTCCATCGCGGCGCGCGGCGAGCGGGCGGCGGCGAAGCTGGCGCGAGGTGAGCCCGACAGCCTGGCGGAAGAGCTGGGAGGGGTCGCCGACGACTCTCGGCGCACGCTGGCCGACGCCAGGCGGCGGGTGCGCGGCTACCAGAGGCCGACGCTGCGCGCCGAGCTCGAGACCGCCGCCACCCTGCTGTCCGCGGCGGGCATCGAGACTTGCCTGCAGTTGCCCGGGTCGGGCCTCCCCGAGACGATCGCGCAGCGACCGCGGGCGGCCCTGCGCGCGGCGGTCACCCGCCTGCTGCGCGCCGAAGGAGTGCGCACGTGCACGATCGCGGCGACTGCGGTGGACGGCCGGTTGCTGCTGGAGGTTCGTGCCGACGACACGACCGAGACGATCGAGGTGGGGGCATGACCGCGCCGGTTCCGCCGCCCTGGGTGCTGCGGCATCCGCACTGGCCGCTGATCGCGCTGCACGTCCCGCTGGCCGCGCAGGTGCCGGTGTACACCGTCCTCGGCTCGGACGGCCCGCCCGGCGACCCGGTCTTCGCGGCGCTGGCCGCCGCCCTCGCCTTCGGGATCCAGCTCCGGCACAGCATGGCCGCCGCCCGCGGGGCACGGCCGGCGGGATGGCCCTGGAGCCTGGCGCTCCTCCTGCTGATCGCGAACGTGCCCCTGTGGTGGCTCGGTTCCAACTGGCAGGGCTTCACCATCTTCGCCCTGGCCTCGATCGTGATGCTGCTGCGCGGCCGGCCGATGGTGGCGGCGGCCGCGGCGCAGGCCCTGCACGACCCGGTGAAGGAGGTGGTGACCCTGCTGCACGGGACCGAGACCGTCCCGGAGGCTCTCCTCCTGGGCGCGTACGCCCTGATCGGCACCCTGCTGTACGCGGGGGCCCTGGTCGCCGGGGCCCAGCTGGTCCGGCTGCTGAACGAACTCGACGCCGCCCGCGCCGAGCTGGCCGCCGCGGCGGTCGGCGAGGAGCGCGTCAGGGTCTCGCGCGACCTGCACGACCTGCTGGGGCAGAGCCTGTCGGCGATCTCGCTCAAGGGCGACCTGGCGCTGCGGCTGCTGGCCAAGGACGTCGCCGCCGCGCGCGCCGAGGTCGAGAGCCTGACCGGGGTGGCGCGCGACGCCCTGCGGGACGTACGCGCGATCGCCCGCGACGAGCACGCCGTGTCGCTGCGTGCCGAGATCGACGGGGCCGCGGCCCTGCTCGGCGCCGCCGGTGTGGACACCGAGCTCGACGTGGCCGAGCTGCCGCCGCTGCCCGGCCCCGCCCAGAACGCCCTGGCCTGGGCGATCCGCGAGGGCACCACCAACCTGCTGCGCCACAGCCAGGCCCGGACGTGCGCCATCACCCTGTCCCGTCGGCAGGGGACGGTACGGCTGGAGATCGTCAACGACGGGGTACAGGAGGTCGGCGGCCCCGGCGCTGGACTGTCGGGGGTGGCCGAGCGGGCCCGCGCCGTGTCCGGCACGTCGGCCACCGCCGTGCACAACGGCCGGTTCCGGTTGTCCGTCGAGGTTCCCGAGGAGGTCGCGTGATCCGCGTGCTGATCGCCGAGGACATGCACATGATCCGGTCCGCGCTGGTCGCGCTGCTGTCGCTGGAGGACGACCTGGAGGTCGTCGCCGAGGTCGAGCGCGGCGACCAGGTGCTGGCCGCCGCGCTACGGGTGCGGCCCGACGTCGCGGTGCTGGACATCGACATGCCGGGCCTGGACGGGCTGTCCGCCGCCGGGCAGCTGGCCGAGCGGCTGCCCGGCTGCCGCACGCTCGTGCTCACCGGGCTCAGCCAGCCGGGCAACCTGCTGCGGGCGTTGAAGGTGCACGTGCGGGGGTTCATCGTCAAGGACGCCCCCGCGCAGACCCTTGTCGACGGCATCCGCCGCATCGCACGCGGCGAGCGGGTCATCGACCCCGACCTGGTCGCCGCCGCGATCGAGACCGGCAGCAGCCCGCTCACCGCCAGGGAGACCGAGGTGCTGCGCGTGGCCGCGACCGGCGTGCGCACGGCGCAGATCGCCACCCAGCTGTCGCTGTCGCAGGCCACTGTGCGCAACTACCTGTCCAACGCGATCAGCAAGGTCGGGGCGCGCAACCGCATCGACGCCATCCGCATCTCCCGCGACGCCGGCTGGCTCTGACCCCTTCCCGTTCAGGCAAGCGGCGCGCAGAGCTCAGTCCCGGTCGCCGATGAGGGAGCACGGTGGCCGGCAGGGCGCGGGAACAGGCCGTCTGCATGGCCATGTGGTTCGCTCGGTCAGCTGAGGCCGCTCAAGCGCTCTGGCTCACCTCTTGACCGCCCGTCCCGCCCCCCTGACGCGATCATGAGCTGCGCGGGACCACCAGGCCGGATTCGTAGGCGAAGACCACGAGCTGGGCGCGGTCGCGGGCGTGGAGTTTGGCCATGGCTCGGTTGATGTGGGTTTTCGCGGTCAGCGGGGTGATCACCATGCGGCCGGCGATCTGGTCGTTGGACAGGCCCTGCGCGACCAGGGCGACCGCCTCGCGTTCGCGGTCGGTCAGTTCTTTCAGCCCCGTGTCGGTGCCGGTGGTGAGCGGCTGGGTGACGTACCTGTTGATGAGCTTGCGGGTGATCGACGGTGCGAGCAGGGCGTCGCCGCGCGCGGCGACGCGTACGGCGTGGAGGAAGTCTTCCGGCACGATGTCTTTGACGAGGAATCCGGCTGCGCCGGCGCGCAGCGCGTTGAAGACGTATTCGTCCAAGCCGTAATTGGTCAGGATGACGACGTGCACGCCGGCCAGGGCGGGGTCCGCGGCGATGCGCCGGGTCGCCTCGATACCGTCGACGACCGGCATCTGGATATCGATGAGGGCGACGTCGGGCAGGTGTTCCTTGGCCAGAGCCAGGCCTTGCATCCCGTCGTCGGCCTCGGCCACCACCTCGATGTCGTCCTCGAGGTCGAGGAGCGCGCGGAATCCGCTGCGGATGAGCGGCTGGTCGTCGACCAGCAGGACACGGATCATGCCGTCCGGTCCACGGGGAGTTCGGCCTGGACGGTGAAGCCTCCCTCGCTGCGCGGCTCCGCGCGCAGGCGACCGCCGAGGGCGGTGACTCGTTCACGCATCCCGAGCAGCCCGACGCCGGGCACTGGGGCGGTGTCCGGTGTGGCCTTGCCGTCGTCATCGACGCGTATCGCGAGGGCGTCCGGGCGGCAGTCGATCCGGACCGACGCCGTGCTGGCGGCGGCATGCCGGGCGATGTTGGTGAGCGACTCCTGAACGATCCGGTAGACGGTCCTGCTCACCGCGGCCGGCACGGCGTGTCGTTGCCCTTCGATCGTCAGTGTCGCGTCCAGGCCGATGGTACGGGCCTGTTCCACCAGTTCCGGGATGTGGTCGAGCCCACGCGGCGGGGTCGTGTCGTCGTCGCGCAGTGCCTCCAGGGTCGCGCGCAGCTCCCTGGCCGCCTCGCGTCCGGCCTTCTGGATCGCCAGCAGGGCTTCCGGCACCTGTTCACCCCGCTTGCGGGCCACGTGGACGGCGACTTCCGCCTGCACCTTGATGACGGAGATCTGGTGGGTGAGGGAATCGTGCAGCTCCCGCGCGATGTGCAGCCGCTCCTCGTCGGCGCGGCGCCGCGCGGTCTCCTCGCGGGTGCGCTCGGCCTCCTCCGCCCGCCGCTCGGCCTGCCGCAGCGCTTCGCCCGCGGCGCCGGCCGCGATCAGCCAGGCGATCTCGAGGGCGCCTCGGGCCTGCGCGAACGCCTCGCCCGTGTCGTGCAGGCCCGAGGCCAGGGCCGCCACGGGGAGAGCGGCCAGCATGGCCACGCTCGCCGCCACTGTGATGGCGCGGTGTCCCGCCCGTACGGCGGCGTACATCGCGAACAGGTACGCGACGGCAGGCACGTCGAAACCGGCCGCCTGGTAACCCACCGCGCACAACCCGGTGACGGCCAGGACGGGAACCGGAGCCCGGCGGCGCGCGGCCAGCCCCAGGCCGCTGACCGTCAGCAGCGCGTAGCCGAGCAGCTCGAGATTCGTGGCGGAGTGCTGCCCGGACAGCCCGGTGACCAGAAGCGTCGCCGCCACGCCTACGGCGATCGCCCAATCCATGACACCTGCCCGGACACCGGACCGTCCTGTACCCATGCGCGCACCATAGCCGCATGTGCGCGCGGACGACTCCTGCGCACGGATGATCGGCCGCTACCGCACCCGCGGTAGCTTCGCGGCTCCTACGGCGTCCGCGGCAGCCGGCTACGGCATCGGCGGCAGCGCGAACGGCCCGCCTGCGATGGACGACCGGCGGCGGGTCCGGCGGACATGATCAGGCGACGTCCAGTCGTCGGAGGAGAAGGAGCACCTCATGTCAGTCCGATTTGTGCTTGCCGTGGCCGGGGCCGCCCTGCTCGGAGGTTTCGCGCTTGCCACACCGGCAGCCGCGCACGTCCTGGTCCAGCCGGATCCCGTCAGTGCCTACACCATGACCGCCGGGCGCCTCTGGTCCTTGGTGGCCGCGCTGCTGGGGTTGATCGGCGTGGTCGTCGGCGGGCTGGCTCTGGCCCGCTCCGCCGGTCGTATCGGCACCGGCAACGGACGGCGCGGGGCCATCGTGGCACTGGCGGCGGGGCTGGCCGGCCTGGTCATCGGCGGTCTGGTTGTGGCCGCCGCCGAGGGTGGTCCCGGCACCGGCTACGGAATAGTCGGCGGCTTCATGGCCCTGGCGGTGGGGCTCATCGCCATGGCTCTCGGCGGGCTGGCTCTGGCCCGCTCCCGGCGCGCCGGCTGACGGGAATATTCTGTTGCGGTCTCTTGCTGATGGCCGCACTATGTTCAGCATGTTCCTGCACGCTCTTCTTGCGACGCCCGCGGTGCCGGGTGTGCTTGAGCGTGTCTGCGACGGCCTGGAGCGCTGACCTCTTCCCGTACGTCCTGAGGTGACCCGGCGGGGGGAGGTTGTCGGCCCGGACGGGTCACGAAATTTCCAGGTATCTCAGGAAGGGATCATGGCCAAGCAGGCCTACGTACGGAACAAGCCCCACCTCAACATCGGCACGATGGGGCACGTCGATCACGGCAAGACCACGCTGACCGCCGCCATCACGAAGGTGCTGGCCGAGCGGGGGCAGGCCACGTACACGCCGTTCGAGAGGATCGACCGCACGCCCGAGGAGGCGCAGCGCGGGATCACGATCAACATCTCCCACGTCGAGTACGAGACCGCCACCAGGCACTACGCCCACGTGGACATGCCCGGCCACGCCGACTACGTGAAGAACATGATCACGGGGGCGGCGCAGCTGGACGGCGCGATCCTCGTCGTGTCCGCGCACGACGGGATCATGCCGCAGACCAGGGAGCACGTGCTGCTGGCCAAGCGGGTCGGGGTCGAGCACCTGGTCGTGGCCGTCAACAAGGCCGACGGGGCGGACCCGGAGCTGACCGACCTGGTCGAGCTGGAGCTGCAGGACCTGCTGGCCGAGCACGGCTACACCGGCGTCCCGATGGTGCGGGTGTCCGGGCTGCGGGCGCTGGAGGGCGACCCGGTCTGGACGGCGTCGATCGAGGCGCTGCTCCAGGCGGTGGACGAGCACATCCCCGTGCCGGTGCGGTACGTGGACGCGCCGTTCCTCATGCCGGTCGAGAACGTGCTCACGGTCACCGGCCGGGGCACGGTCGTCACCGGGGCCATCGAGCGCGGCACGGTCCGGGTCGGTGACACGGTGGAGGCGATCGGGTTCGGGGACGGGCTCAGCGCCGTCGTGACGGGCGTGGAGACGTTCGGCAAGACGATGGAGCGGGGCGAGGCCGGTGACAACGCGGCGGTGCTGCTGCGCGGGGTCCGGCGCGAGCAGGTACGGCGGGGCATGGTGCTGGCGGCGCCCGGCAGCCAGCGGGCCCACCGGTCCTTCACCGCCCGCGTCTACCTGCTGACCGCGGAGGAGGGCGGGCGGCGCAAGCCTATCGCGTCCGGGTATCGGCCGCAGTTCTACCTGCGGACGACGGATGTGCCCGGCGAGATGACGGTGCTGCCCACCGAGCCCGGGGCCGCCGTCCCAGCCGGTACCGCCGTTCCGGTCGGCAGCGCCGTTCCGGGAGGTCCGGCTGTTCCGGGCGGTCCAGTGGTGACCGCTCAGCCGGGTGACACCGTGGACGTGGTGGTCGAGCTGGGCAAGGCGGTGGCGCTGGAGCCCGGGCTCGGCTTCGCGATCCGCGAGGGCGGGCTGACGGTCGGCGCGGGCACGGTGCTCACCGTGACCGGCTGACCGCGCGGCCGGGTCCCGCCAGAGCGCGGGACCCGGCCAGAACGCGCGGCACCCCCAGGGGGATGCCGCGCATGATCGATCAGCTGGGCTCGAACCTGAGCCTGAACGTCACCCGCCCGGCCCTGAGGTCGTACGCGGGAAGCGCGCCCGGACCGCAGGTGGCGGTGCCGATGCCCTGCTGGGCCAGGTCCAGGCCGATGTGCAGGCGGTCGCCAGGCACCAGGTCGGGCCGATGGCGGGCCCGGTCCAGCTCGTCGGCGCTCCATGGGCGCGCCGTCAGGCCGAACACCGGGAACCCGCGCACCTTGAAGGCGCCGAAGTCGGCCCATCGCACGTCTGCCCGGTGGCCGTTCTCCTGCGGGAACACGTACGGGGTCTGGAGCTCGTCGATGCTCGCCCGCCAGCGGCCGACGCGGGCGGACATCCCGGTGTCCGGGTACGCCTCGCCCGGCCCTCTGCCGAACCAGGTGACGTGCTCGACCGCCCCGGCGGGCAGCGTCATGTTCAGGCCGATGCGCGGGATGGGATCGGCCCAGTCGCCCTCGGGCTCGATGTCCACGGTCAGCTCCACGCCGCCGTCCGCCGCCGTCCAGGTGTACGTGGCCCGCATGCCCAGGTCGGTCGCGGCGGGCGCCACCCGGGTGCGTACCGTCAGGCCGTCGCCGGCCTCGATCGCGTCGACGCGGTGGGTGAGGCGGTGCAGGCCGAGCCTGCGCCACGTGTCGCCCAGCCCGGCGTGGGCGTCGTTGTCGGTCGGCACCCGCCACAGATCGAGCCGCGGCCCTTCGACCTCCACCCCGAACAGCCGCACGAGACGGCCGGTGGCCACGTCGAACGCCGCACCGCCGAGGACGTGACGCTCCTGGCCGTCCACGACGGCTCGCGACGGAACGTCGCCCGCGGCGGCAGGTTCCCCTGCCGACGGGGACGGCGTGAGGCGGGTCTGGCCCCACGCGACCTCGTGCCCGGCCACGGCCCACGGCTGGTCGGCCGCCAGCACGGCGCGCACGGTCAGCCAGAGCTCCCCGTCCCCGTCCGGCGACGGGGGCAGCTTGACCTCGCCCCCCTCGGCGGGCACCGCCAGCCGGTGCTCGGCCACCTGCTCCCCGTCCGCCTCCACGGTGGCGACGAACTCCAGGTGCGACAGGTCCACGAAGCCGTGGCCGTTGGCGACCCGCACCACGCCGTCCGCGAACTCGAAGCGGACCGGCTCGAACACCTTCTTCAGGTCGATCAGCCCGGGCGACGGCGCGCGGTCGGGGAACACGAGCCCGTCGATCACGAAGTTCGAGTCGTGCACGGGCTCGCCGTAGTCACCACCGTAGGCGTATTCGTAGGAGGGGTGCGCCAGGCCGTGGTCGATCCACTCCCAGATGAAGCCCCCGGCCAGCCGCGGATACCGCTCGAACAGCTCCTGGTACTCGGCCAGCCCGCCCGGTCCGTTCCCCATGGCGTGGGCGTACTCGCACTGCATGAACGGCATCGCCCGCCGGCGCGCGTCCAGCGCCGGGTCGTCGAGAGGGGCCTCCTCGCGCCGGCCGATGGCCTCGACCTCGGCGTGCGAGGCGTACATGCGCGAATACACGTCCGTGTGCGCGCACGACCGGTCCCCTTCGTAGTGGATCGGCCGGGAGGAGTCGCGCGAACGCGTCCAATCGGCCATGACGGCCAGGTTGCGGCCGACGCCGGCCTCGTTGCCGAGCGACCACATGATGACGCTGGGGTGGTTCTTGTCGCGTTCGACCATGCGGCGCATGCGGTCGAGCAGCGCGTCGGCGTAGCGCGGGTCGTCGGTGGGGTTGCCGCGCCAGCCGACCTCGCCGAAGCCGTGGGTCTCGAGGTCACACTCGTCGATCACCCACAGGCCCAGCTCGTCGCACAGGTCGAGGAAGTCGGGATGGGGCGGGTAGTGGCTGGTCCTGACGGCGTTGACGTTGTGCCGCTTCATCAGCAGCACGTCCTCGCGCATCGTCTCGTACGGGACCGCGCGGCCGTGCGACGGGTGGAACTCGTGCCGGTTCACGCCCTTGAACAGCAGCGGGCGGCCGTTGGCGAGGAGCACCCCGTCGACGATGGAGATCGTCCGGAAGCCGATGCGCAGCCGTACCGTCTCCTCGGGGAACGTCACGACGGCGTCGTACAGGCGGGGCGTCTCGGCCGTCCACGGCTCCACCTCCACCTGCGCCTCGACCCCGGGCGCGAGATCGGCGACGCCGAGCTCGGGGACGCTCAGCGTCCCGGCGCCCTCGAAGCTGAGCGTGCCGCGGCCATCGGCGTACGAGGTGTGCACGAAGACGTCGGCGGTGGAGCGGGTGAGCGTGACGTCCCGGAAGATGCCGGGCAGCCACCACATGTCCTGGTCTTCCAGATAGGTCGCGGCCGACCACTGGTGCACGCGGACAGCGAGCACATTGCGCCCAGGACGGAGGTACGGCCCCGCGTCGAACTCGGCGGGCAGCCTGCTGCCGGTCCAGAAGCCCAGCTCGTGGCCGTTGAGCCAGACCCTGGCGAAGGAGTCGGCGCCCTCGAACCGCAGCCGCCCGCCCGTCCAGCCCTCAGGCAGGTCGAACTCGCGGCGGTAGTCGCCGGTCGGGTTCTCGTCCGGGACACGGGGCGGGTCGATGGGGATGGGGAAGGCGACGTTCGTGTACGCGGGCGCGCCATGGCCGTGCAGGTTCCAATGAGACGGGACCGGGAGCGAGTCCCAGTCCGAGTCGTCGAAGGAGGGTTGGGCGAAGTCATCGGGGATGTTCGCGGTGGGTGAGAGGCGGAAACGCCAGGTCCCGTTGAGGTCGAGAGCGGGCGCGTCGGAGCGGAGTGCGGCCCTGGGTTCGAGCAGGCCCGAACCGGGGGTGAAAGTTTCGAGATCCATCGTGGCCGAGCCTAGAGGTTCGAGATGGTTTCGTCATCGATGAGTTCTCTGTCCGCTTGAGGGAACACCGTCCGCACTCACCCGCCGGCGAGGTCGTAGACCCGGCGGGCGTTGCCGGCGCCCACCATGAAGGCCACCCGCATGGCCTGATCCACCGACCACTCCCCCTCGGCCACGAACCCGCCGAGCACCCGCGCCATCGCCCGCCGCCACAGCAGCGCCCCGAGGTGGTGCAGCTCGGCGGGCCCGAAGGCGTCGGACGAGAAGAGGATCTTCGCGAACGGCGCCACCTCCAGGCTCTCCGCCACCACCGCCACGCTGCGCGCCCCCGTATAGCTCACCCCGAGGCCCACGTCGAAGAACACGTTCGGGTACGCGTGCGCCAGGAACCCCGCGTGCCGCTGGTACGGATAGCAGTGCAGCAACAGCAGCGGCACCCCGGTCGGCTCGGCCAGCTCGATCAGCCCGCGCAGCAGCAGGGGGTCCGACCGGCGCAGGTCCACGTCCGGATCGCCGTACCCGATGTGGAACTGCAGCGGCAGCCCGCGCTCCAGCCCCGTCCAGATGAGGTGCCGCAGCAGCACGGGGTCCGACAGCCGCCCGCCGCCCGCCGACAGCCAGCGCCCGGCGGCCTCCGTGACCTCCTCGTGCGAGGGCGGCGCGGGATCGAAGTCGAGCCCGTACCGGTAGGCGGCGACGCTCTTGAGCCCGCGCGCCGTGCGCGTGCGCTCCCAGAGCGCCTCCGCGAACCGGTCGGCGAACGCGCCCGCCTCGCACCCGCCGGCGGCCACCTGCTCGGCCACGCTCTCCAGCCGCACCACCTCGTCGGCGGGCATGCCGCTGGCCTCCGCCATGCCGGACGGGCCGAGCAGCTCGTCGCCGCGGTAGCCGGTCTCGACGAGGAAGTGCCCGATGCCGCTGGCGGCCAGCAGCAGCCGGTTGGTCTCGTCGGCGCCGAGCCGCGCGCGCCTGGCCAGGTACTCCTCCGGCGTGCAGTGCGGGTCGAGCCCGAGCACCGGCGCGCAGTGGCGCAGGATGGCGTAGCCGAGCTGGGAGTCGAACTGGGTCATCCACGAGGGCACCGGACGGTCCGACTCGGTGATCATCTCCTCGAACGCCTTGCGCGACAGGTCGTGGGACGAGGCGCCGTGCACATGGTGGTCCACCAGCGCCATCTCCTCGATGGCCCGCACGAAGCCGCTGGGCAGGAGGTCGAGCTCAATGGACATCGGCGATGTCTCCCAAGGTCAACGTACCCGCGTGCTACCCCCGAGGGCGCAGGTTCACGCACCCTGGTGAAAATTGTGGCCATGCGTGACAAGAACCACGAAAACTGTTTTAATCCGTGGCTAAGTGACTATGGGGCCTACATGGCCCTGTGTGACCGTTTTCCTCGAGCGGGAAAGGCGGGTCCGTGCGAGCACCAGGTGGCGAAGTAGTCATCACTGGCGGTCTCGGTTTCATCGGCTCTCATCTGGTGGACGCCTACCTCGCGGCGGGCCACCGCGTACGGATCATCGACTCGAACGCCGGCGCGGTCGTGGACGGCGAGGACTACGACGCGGACCCCCGCTGCACGGTCATCCGGGAGCGCGTGGAGGACCATCTGGCGACCGGCGGCGACTTCGCGGGCGTGGACCGCGTCATCCATGCCGCCTCCTACGTCGGACCGGCGAGCATCCTGTCGCGCTCGGGACGATTAGGACACGACATCATCGGCAGCACCGCTCCGGTCATCGAGGCGTGCGCGGGCGCCGGGGTGCCGCTGTGCATGTTCAGCTCGGCCGAGGTGTACGGGCGCAGCGGCGTGCTGGACGAGAAGGACGACATCGTCGTGCCGACCCAGTACAACACGCGCATCGAGTACGCCGTCGCCAAGACGCTGGCCGAGGCGATGGTCTGCAACAGCCGCCGGCACGGGTTGCGCGGGATCGTCATCCGGCCGTTCAACGTGGCGGGCGCGCGGCAGTCGCGGGCGGGCGGGTTCGTGATGCCGACGTTCGTGCAGCAGGCCCTCGCCGGGCGGCCGATCACGGTGTTCGCGGGCGGCGAGCAGGTCAGGGCGTTCGTCGCGGCGAGCGACCTGACGGCGTTCCTCCTCGGCTACATGGACACGGCGCTGGACGGCGACGACGTCATCATCAACGTCGGCAACCCGGCCAACGCCGTCACGGTCATGGAGCTGGCCGAGCGCGTGAAGTCGCTGCTCGGCAGCCCCTCCCCCATCGTCAGCGTGGACGGCAGGAGCGTGCACGGCCCCCACTACGCCGAGGCGGAGTCGTTCCACAAGATCCCTGCGCTCAGGACGGCCACCGACCTGGGCTGGCAGCCGCGCGTCACGCTCGATGAGCTGATCCTGAGCACCGCCGACTACTACCGTGCCCGAGAGGACCGAAGGGCAGTGAATGCGCCGCTTTGACCGCGTCCTGGTGATCTCCCCCCATGCCGATGACGAGGTCCTGGGCTGTGCGGGCCTCATGGCGGCGCAGGCAGAGGCCGGGGCCGAGGTGCACGTCTTGTATCTCGCGGTGGACGGCATGCGCCACTACGGGCTGGACAGCTCCACGACCTACCTGCAACGGCTGGCGGAGATCGAGGCCGTGCGGAGTCTGCTCGGCTTCACCTTCGAGATCGCGTACGGGGACCGCGGGCTGACCGAGCGGCTCGACACGCTGCCGCGCAGGGAGCTGGTCGACCTGTTCGAGCAGGCGCTGAACGAGCGGCGGCCCGACCTGCTGCTGCTGCCCAGCTTCGCCGACTACGACCAGGACCACGTCGCGGTCTTCGACGCCGGGTTCGCCGCCGCCCGGCCGATCGCGCAGCAGTTCGGCAAGTGGCTGGTGCCGAACGTCCTCATGTACGAGATGTCGAAGATCCAGTGGGCGTCCGAGCCGATGCCCCGCTCGACCGCGTACTGCGACATCTCCGCCTACATGGACAGGAAGCTGCAGGCGCTGCGGGCGTACAAGAGCCAGCACCGCCCCTCGCCGCACATCAGGAGCGAGGAGTCGGTGACGGCGCTGGCCACGTTGCGCGGGGCGGAGATCGGTGTCACTCATGCGGAGGCGTTCGGGGTGTTGAGGGAGGTCCTGTGAAGACGTACGCGTTCGCCACGGGGATGGAGTTCGCCGCGCCGGCGGTGGACGTGCTGGTGGCGCAGGGCACTCCCCCGTCGCTGCTGATCGGCTACCCGCCGAAGCTGCAGCACCGCTCCGGGTTCGCGCCGCTGCGGGAGGCGTCCGACAAGCACGGCATCCCGCTGCTGGAGACGGCCGACATCAACGACGGGCAGGCGTACGAGCTGGTCAAGGGCATGGACCTGTTCGTGATCGCGGGGTGGTCGCAGCTCGTGCGCGAGCCCCTGCTGTCGGCGTGCCCGCTGGGGTCGATCGGGCTGCATCCCACCCGCCTGCCCGAGGGGCGGGGCCGGGCCGCGCTGCCGTGGACGATCATCAAGCGGCTGGAGACGAGCGCGGTCAGCCTGTTCTTCCTGGACGAGGGGGCCGACACGGGCGACCTCATCGCGCAGCGGGAGTTCGCGATCAGCCGGCGCGACGACGTCAGCGCGGTGTACCGCAAGGTCACGGAGATCAACGTGGACCTGCTGGCCACGTACATCCCGCTGCTGCTCGAGGGCCGCGTGGTCGCCCGCCCGCAGGGGCCGGGCGGGTCGTGGTGGGAGAAGCGGCGGCCCGAGGACGGCGTGATCGACTGGTCCCGGCCCGCCTCCGACCTCTACGACTGGGTGCGCGCGCTGGCCGCGCCCTATCCCGGGGCGTTCACGTCCGTGTCGGGGCGGCGGCTGTACGTGCACAGCGCGGATCTCCTCGAGTACGGCGAGGCGGAACCCGCGGGGACCGTGCTCGCGCCCGTGTGGTCCACCGGGGTGGGCGGGGTGCTGGTGGCCTGCGGGTCGGGGCTGCTGGTGGTGCGCGAGGTGCAATGGGAGGGTGAGGAGCGGCGCGACGCCTTGGACCTGATGGAATCGGGCGAGCTCCAGGTAGGCGCATGCCTGGGCAGTTGACCGAGGTCGGCGGCGTGCGGCTGAGCGGTGCCGTGATGGCGCATCCCCGCCGCAGGGAGGCGGCCGCGCGGCTGGCCGGCGACGTGCTCGACGTCGTCACCGACCCCGATCCGACCGGCCGCCCTTCGGCGTTCCGCACCTCGCTGCTGGCCTGGTCGAGCATCCCCGAGGACTCCACGCACCATTTCCTGCTGCACGACGACATGGTGCTGTCCAGCACGTTCTTCGAGCGGGCCGAGCGCGCCGCCCGCGCCATGCCGGACGCCGCGCTGGCCCTGTTCGCGTTCTGGAACTCCCGCAACGGCGCCGCCGTGCGCCAGGGCGCGCTGGCCGGGGCGCGGTGGGTGGCCGGGGCGGGCGAGTACACGCCGGTGGCGGCGCTGCTGCTGCCCAGGCAGGTCGCCGAGGGGTACGTGGAGTGGGCGAAGGACCGGGGCGACACCTGGCCAGACGACGTGCTCATGGGGCGGTACCTGCGCCAGGCCGGCGTGCCGGTGTTCGTGGCGGTGCCGAGCCTGGCCGAGCACGAGGACCTGGCCAGCCTGGTGGACAACGACTTCCAGGGGCTGCGCCGCGCGCCGTGCTTCTTCACCGACGACCCGCTGGCGGGGCAGGGCGAGGGCGCCGTGCTGGACGATCTGCCGGTGATCCCGTTCTTCAAGCGGGGCGTCGCGCAGTGCGCCGTACGCGTCCCCGGGTCGAGGCGGTGGCGGGACCTGCGGTGCGAGGACTACCTGGCGGGCCTGGGGGTCGACGCCGACGCGCTGCGGGCGAAGGCGGGCGCCGGGCGGCACTGGCCGCTGTGGCTCACGGCGTACACGATGGGGGTCGTGCACCGGGGGGAGCGGGGCGACCCGCGGGTGCTGGACGAGGCGCTGGCCACGATGGGGCCGGGCGGGCTGTGCCACGAGCTCGGGTGGCGGGAGCTGGCCGGGCTGTCGGCGGAGCTGCACGACGTGGCACGGGCGGGGCTGGAGGCCGGGCTGCATGACGTGGCCCAGGCGGGGCCGCAGGACGTGGCACGAGCGGGGCTGGCGGATCGTTCACCCCGCCGGGTGGATCGCGGGCCGGTCGCCGTGAGCGGTTCGAGCACGTTCGTGCGGGATCACCTCGCCGACGCGCTCGCCGACCGAGGGTTCCGTCACACCGGGCCGGACGCCGGCGTGCCGGTGGTGCACGTGTGCGCGCTCGGCTGGTCCCCGGACGCCGACCCAGAGGAGGAGGTACGGCTGGCGCGTGCCGCCTTCGCCGGCGGGGCCGGCGGGGTACTGCTCAGTTCGTTCCACGTTTACCCGGAGCGGAAGTGGGTGGACGAGGAGACGCCCGTCGGCCCCGCCGCCACGCCCTTGTCGCGGGCGCTGCTCGAGGTGGAGGAGGCCGCGGCCGGGGCGGCGGTGCTCCGGCTCGGCGAGCCGTACGGGCCCGGCATGCCGCAGCGGGGGCCGGTGGCGGAGCTGGTGCTGCGCTCGTCGCTCAACCGGCCCGCGCCTGTCTGCGGGCGTCCGGTGCAGCTCGTGCATGTGCAGGACGTCGCCAGGGCGGTGCTGGCCGCGCTGGAACGGGGCTCCGCGGGGCGCGTCTACAACGTCGCCAACCGGAAGCGGGTCCGCGTGGTGGAGCTGGCCGAGGCGGTGTCCAAGGCGGTGCGGCCGATGGACGTCGAGACCTCGGACGAGCCTCCTGGGGCGCTGGTCAACGTGGAGCGGGCTGGTGTCGAGCTCGGGTGGCGGGAGAGTGTGACGCTGGACTATGGGCTGCATACGTGTGCGCAGTGGCTCGCCTACGAGAGCGACCGCTCGTAGGGACCCGCCTGATCGAGGGGAGCCGCTCGTAGGGAGCCGCCTGGTCAGGCCGTGAGTGAACGCCAGTGGAGCAGGCCGTCGTGTCCCGCGCCGATGAGGCGTCCCGCGGTGGCGGCCAGCGCGGTGCGGCCTGCGGCGGGTCCGAGGTCGCTCCAGCCGGACTCGTGCCGCTCGGCCGATCTGACCAGGATGCGGTCCGCGGCGATGGCGAACAGGCGGCCATTGATCGCGGTCAGGCTCACCACACCGGCGGCCGGGCCGACCCTGCGCCAGTCGTGCGCGTCGAGCCGCCGGATGGGCAGGTGCCACAGCTCGCCGGCCGACGTCACGGCGAACAGGCCCTCGTCCACGGCGGCCAGTGCGATGGTGCCCTCAGGCGCCCGGCTGACGTCCTGCCACGCCTGCGGGACGGGGGCGTCCTGCCACGGCTGCGGAGCCGAGGTGGGGTCGCGGTAGCGGATGGTGCCGTCGGGTGCGACGCCGTACAGGCCCGCGGGCGGGCCGCCGTGCGCCTCCCTTGGGGCGGCGAGGGCGATCGCGTCGGTCTCGCCGACCGCCTCCCAAGGGAGGTTCTGGCCCGAGACGTCGCGGACCGCGAGCGTCCCGTCCGAGCACGCGGCGTACAGGCGGTTCTCGCAGCACACGAGCGCCCGCACACCGGACCTGGCTGACGGGTCACCCACCCCCGAACGACGCGGTGCATGGAACGGACCGCCCGCCGGGCCGTTACGCGCCACGTCGAAGGGACCGTCCGCCGCGCCCTGACGCCCCGCATCCCACACGCCGTCCTCTGCACCCTGGGGCGCCGCGTCGGCGGGACGGTGGGCGGTGGAGCCCGGCGCAACGGGTACGGCGTCCGAGGTGGGCGCCGCATCCGGCGCGTCGCCGAGCGCCCCGTCGTGCGCGGCGGTTGGTGTTGGGCCGATCGTGTCCCAGGTGGGTGCGGCGGGGCGGTGGGAGAGGCGGTCGAGGACGTTGCGGGTGATGGTGGCCAGTACCGGGTCGTGGAGGGTGTTGCCCCAGTTGATGGTGCCCGCGTTGAAGATCGTGCCCGCGCCGAGGCGGTGGACGCCCATCGTGGCGGCACCGCCCTTGCCGTAGCGGCGCCAGTGGGACAGGTCGGCGGTGGCGAGGACGACGAACGACGGCGGGGTGCCGTCGCGGCCGGTCGCCCTGGGCACGCCGGCCACCCACTCGAGGTCGGCGGCGTCCGTCTCGTAGCCGATCGCACCCCTGCCGAACGTGTCACCGTCCGCCAGCCCCGTGCCCTCGAACACCCAGTGGCCGGCGAACCTGGCGGTGTAGGACTCCTGTGACATGACGCGGGAGTCCACCCAGCAGCCGGCGCCGTTCCTGAAGGACAGGCCCGTGAGGGTGTTCTCCGGGCGGTTGACGGGGTCGCTCGGCCACTCGACGGTGACCCTGCCGGGGTCGGTGGCCGCCATGGGGTCGGCGGTGGCGTCGCGGTAGCAGACCATGGTACGGAGGTCGTCCTCGAAGCGGACCTGCCACCAGCAGGTGTTGCCGGAGAATATGGCGATATTTCCACCGCGGCGGGCGAACTCCTCGACCGTGTCCCGCATCTCCCACGACCAGTACTCGTCGTGGCCGTTGATCAGGAGCAGGCGGTAGCGGGTCAGGAAATCCAGGCCCCCGTGCAGGTCCAGGGCCGAGCAGTAGTCGACCGGGTAGCCGGCCGGGCCGAGCCAGCGGAGCAGGCCCAGCTCCCACTCCTCGATCTGCGGGCCCGCGCCCGGGCGGTCGAAGGTGACCTTGACGGCCCGGTCCGGCTGCTCCGACTGGTAGAGGCCCTCGCCGGGGACTCCTGGGCGGTTGTACGCCTCCCAGGTGGGAAACGGGATCGACACAAGAATGGGCGAAGAGGGCATAACCGAGCGCACCACGAAATATGCGGAAGTGTCGTGGTAGATGGCTCGGTAGAGGGAGCTGGGCCAGTCGTCGCCGACCTTCAGGGTCCAGGCAGGCCCGCCTGGCGACTCGTCCTCCACGATCACGCGCCCCGAGGGCACGTCCTCCACCCTGATCGGACCGCCGCCACCCTCGAGGAGCCGGAAGCGCAGTTCCTCCCCCTGCGCGCACGACGTCGCCTCGGCGTACAGGCTCATCCTCGGGCCGCCACCACGATCAGGCCCTCCAGGTCCAGCAGATACTGCTCGATGCCGGACGGGGGCAGCAGCGCGGTGTCCGCGTAGCAGGAGACCTCCATGCGGCCCGGCTCGCCACCGACGTGCAGGCGGAAGTCGCAGATGTTGCGGTCCATGGCGTCCGTCCAGGCCACCTCCGTCTTGTCCTCCGCCGCTCCGGGCGAAGCGCCGTCCTCCTGCACGAGCCGCTGGTCGTTGAAGCAGCCGAACGACCTGATCCCGGGGCCCACGCCGGCCACCGCCTCCTCCATCGCGTACGGGTCGTACTGGGCCTGCCGGTACGCCCGCAGCGCCGTCCCCCACGCCTGGCGAACCAGCGCGTCGAAGGAGGCCGTGCCGAGGTCCAGCACCACCAGCGCCTCCTGCGAGATCGTGGCGACCACGTCGCGCCGCCCGGCCGCGAAGCGGTTGTTGACGATCACGCGCATCCCGCAGAACCGCTGCCCGGTGAGCCCGCCCGCCAGCCGCATCGCCCCGGCCAGCAGCACGGTCGAGGAGCTGACCCGGTTGCGGGCGGCAACCGCCTGCGCGGCGGTGGCCAGCGCCGGCGAGCGCAGCGTGGCCTCCAGGAACCGCGGCTCCCCCGGCACGTGCGAGGACGGCGGCACGGGGTCCATGCGGGCGTGCTCGTCCAGCCAGGACGAGATCGTCTCCTCCGACACGCGCCGGCCGGCGTCCGAGCGCTGCCACGCGGCCAGCTCCCGGGGCGTGGCGCTGTCCGCGGGCGGCAGCGAGTCGCGGAGCAGGAGCAGGCGGAAGTCCTTGACCACGAGGTCGGCCGCGTGGCCGTCGGCGGCGAGATGGCACAGGACCAAGACGATGTGCCGGACATATCCCCCGGCCACCACGAACGCCACCCGCAGCGGCCACTCCTCCCAGTACGCGAACGGCTCGGCCGCCAGCCGCTCGCACACCTCCTCGGCGGACCCAGAGATCGCCGCTGGGACCACCTCGTAGGGAGGACAGGTCACCGGCCAGACTTGCTGGAGCGGCGCTTCACGGGGACCGGAGAGCCGGGTGCGCAGCGACTCGTGCCTGGCGACCAGCCGCTCGAGGGCCTGCGCGGCGCGCTCCACGGTGATGGGGCGGCGCTTGGGCGCGGCGAAGGAGCGGGCGATGTTGAGGTAGCGCTCCTGCGGCGCAGCCGCGACGACCGCCCGCCAGATGTCCTGCTGCCCCCACGTCAACGGCGCCGTCAGCGGCACATCGCGGGCTTCACCCATGGAGTCGTACGTAGTCCACCAGCGCGTCCAGGCTGTCGACGGCGGCCGGATCGAGCTCCACCCCGAACTCGGCCTCCACCGCGTCGATCAGTCGCAGATAAGCCAGCGAGGTGACGCCGAGATCGCTCAGCCGGGCCTGCCCGGCCAGCACCTCGGCCGGATCGACCGCTCCGTCGGCGGCCTTGGCGATCATACGGGCGAGCCGCTCGTGGAGCTCCCCATCCATCAGCACCTGGTGAACCCTCCCTCGTCGGGGAATCCGGGGCGAGTGTGTCACGCGGTGCCAGATGTCGGCAAGCGCCTGTAGGTAAGGGGTTGACGCATTTGTGCATTTTTTCTAGCGTCAAGCGGCACGACGAAAAAAATTCTGGGGGTGGTTCAGTCGGCCCTTCCAGTGCCCGATCTCCTGACGTCCCGAGCCGCCACCGACCCCGGCCACGAAGCGCTGATCGTCGCCGGTCAGGGCAGCCTGACCCTGGCCGAGTGGGACGAGCGCTCCACCGCCGTCGCCCGCGCGCTCCCCGGCCCGCTCGGGGGCGAACGGGTCGCGCTGGTGTTCGGCGCGCGCGACTGGCTGGACTACGCGGTGAGCTGGATGGCCGTGCTGAAGGCGGGCGGCGTGGCGGTGCCGCTCTCGGACCGGCTCGCCCCGCCCGAGCTGGCGTACATGATCGAGAACTGCGGCGCGACGACGGTGGTGCACGGCCGCGGCACGACGCTCCCCCAGGGCATCCCGTACGAGGACTTATCGCAAAAGTCCGGCACAGAGGTCCTGCCGGAGATCGACCCGCTGTCGCTCGCCCAGATCCTCTACACCTCAGGCACGACCGGCCGCCCCAAGGGCGTCACCGCCACCCACGCGAACCTGACCTCCCCGCCCGTGCACCCCAAGCGCCGCCCGTTCGCGCATTCCCGGCATCTGGTGCACGCCTTCCCCATCGGCACGAACGCCGGCCAGGTGATGCTGCTCCACGCGCTCACCGCCGCCCCCACGGTGGTCACGCTCCCGCTCTTCACCCCGGCCCGCTTCGCCGCCCTGATCGAGGAGCACGCGGCCGGCACGGTCTTCGTCGTCCCCGCGATGGCCGTCGAGCTGCTCGGCGCACGCGTGCAGGACCGCCACGACCTGTCCAGCGTGCTGCTGCTCGGCTCGGCAGCCGCCGCGCTGCCCCCGAAGGTGGCCGCCGAGCTGACCGCGGCGTTCCCGAACGCGACCGTCGCGAACTACTACACCTCCACCGAGGCCGCCCCGGCGCAGACCATCATGATCTACGACGCCGAACGCCCCGGCTCGCTCGGCCGCGCGGCCGGCGGCTCCCGGCTCAGGATCGCCGACGCCGAGGGCAACCCGGTCGAGCCCGGGCAGACCGGCGAGGTGTGGCTGCGGGCCGCCGCACACCCCCGCGCCTACTACGGCTCCGACCGGGACGACGCCTTCCAGGACGGCTGGGTACGCATGGGCGACCTCGGCCACCTCGACGACGAGGGCTACCTGTATCTCGTCGACCGGGAGAGCGACGTGATCAAGTCGGGCGCGTTCAAGGTCTCGACGCTGCAGGTGGAGTCGGCGCTGCACGAGCACCCGGCCGTGGCGGACGCGTCGGTGTTCGGGGTGCCGCACCCGGTGATGGGCATGGCGGTGGCCGCCGCCGTGGTGGCCAGGGAGCCGCTGGCACTCAGCGACGTGCGGGCCTTCCTGAGCCCCCGGCTGGCCGGGCACGAGCTGCCCTCGGTGCTGCTCAACCTGGACGCCCTGCCCAGGAACGCCGCGGGCAAGGTCATCAAGCGGGAACTGCGGCGTATGGCAGAGGAGTGAAGATGGTCCTGGCATCGCAGGCCCAGCACGGCATGTGGATCACCGAGGTGATGCACGACACCGGCACGGCCTACCACATGCCGTTCGCCATGTGGTTCGACGGCCCGCTGGACCGGGGGGCGATGCTGAAGGCGTGCGAGTCGGTGCTCGCCCGCCACCCGGTGCTGGGGTGCGCGTTCGAGGACCGCGACGGCGCGCTGCACCTGGTGCCCGCCGCCGACCGGCCGCCGGTCGAGTTCGTGCGGGCGGCGGACCCGGAGGCGCTGATCCGGGAGGAGATCGCCCGACCGTTCGACCTGGGGAGGGGGCCGCTGGCGCGGTTCACGCTGGCGGAAGTGGCGCCGTCGCGGCATCTGCTGCTGTTCGTGGGGCATCATCTGGTGTTCGACGGCGAGTCGAAGGATGTGCTGGTGCGCGACCTGGCGGCGGCGTACTCGGGCGGGCCGCTGCCGCCGCTGCCCATGCCGTACGGGGCGGCCGCCGCGGTCCCGCCCGAGGCGGAGGCGTACTGGCGCGAGCACTGGCGGGACCTGCCCACGGTGGTGGTCGGCGGCGTGGCCAGGACGGCGCGGACGGCCGGGCGCGGCGAGACGGTCCTGCTCGACCTGACGGCCGAGATGGCCGGGTGGGAGCGGGCCGGGGTCACGCGGTTCGAGCTGTTCCTGACGGCCGTGCACGCCCTCCTGTTCGGGTACGGCAACGCCGAGGCGGCGGTCGTGGTGGCCATGTCCACCAGAGGGCGGGAGACCAGGGACCACATCGGCCTGTTCGCCACCGAGCTGCCCGTCTACTCCGCGCCCACGCCGGGCACCACCCTCGCGGAGCTGGCCCACGTCCTGCGGGCGCAGCTCCGCCGGCTGAACGGCTTCCGCGACGTCCCCGTGGCCAGGGCGGCGGGCGGCATCAGGCCGCGCCCGGCGCTGGCGCCGGTGTCGATCAGCTTCCGGCGGCGCGCGGCCGACGTGGCCTTCCCCGGGCTGGAGCTGGCCGCCGCGTGGAAGATGCCGAACCACATGGTCAGGAACGTGCTCCACCTGCAGGCCGTGGACGGCGACGACGGGCTCCAGCTCACCCTGCACTACAGCCCGGACATCATCGAGCGCGAGCAGGTGGAGCTGGCCGGGGAGCACCTGCGTGCCGTGCTGGCCGCCGACCCCGGCCTAAGGCTCGCCGACCTGCCCCTGCCCGCCGCCGTGCCGGCGCCGGCGCCGCAGGTGGAGGCGCCCGTACCGCATGCGGGGCCGGTGACGCTCGACGGCGAGCTGGTCGAGCAGGTGCGGCAGATCTGGATGGAGGTCCTGCGGATCGACGACATCGCCCCCGACGAGGACCTGTACGACCTCGGCGGCCACTCGCTGACGATCACCCAGATCAGCGCGCGGATCAGGAAACGGCTCGGCGTCGAGGTGCCGTTCGACGTGTTCCTCGACGATCCCACGGTCAGCGGCGTGGCGGCGGCGGTGAGCGAGCTACGCGCATGATCTCCCTCGGCCAGGAGCGGCTCTGGTTCCTGCACCGGCTCGACCCGGCCGACCCCGCCTACCGGGTCGCCGTCGTGCGCCGCATTCGCGGCCCGCTCGACCACGGCGCGCTGACCGGCGCGTTCGCCGACGTCGTGGCGCGGCACGAGTCGCTGCGCACCCGCTTTCCTGGCCACGACGGCCAGCCGGTCGCCGTCGTGGAACCGCCGGGTCCTGTGCCGGTCGAGCGGGTCGACCTCGACACGCCGGAGCAGGCCGAGCGGCTGCTCGAGCAGCGCGCGAACACCCCCTTCGAGCTGGGCTCGGCGCCGCCGCTGCGCGTCACGCTGGTCCGGCTCGCCCCGGATGACCACGTGCTCTGCGTGGTGCTGCACCACATCATCGGCGACGGCTGGTCGCTGAACGTGCTCATGGACGACCTGGCCACGTGCTACGCCGCCCGCAGGGACGGCAGTCCGGCCGAGCTACCCGAGCTGGCGACGAGCTACGCCGAGTACGCCGGCGCGCAGCGGGCCGCGGACGCGGACGTGTCCTACTGGACGGCCAAGCTGGCGGGTGCCACGCCGCTGGAGCTGCCGGTGGACCGGCCGCGCCCGGCCCGGCGGGGCAGCGCGGGCGGGGAGGCGTGGTTCGATCTCGACCCCGCGCTGGTGGGCTCGTTGCGGCGGCTGGCCAGGGCGGAGCGGTGCACGCTGTTCATGGTGCTGCTGGCCGCGTACCAGGCGCTGCTGGCCCGGCACACGGGGCAGGACGACATCGTGGTGGGCTCGCCCACGGCCGGGCGCGACCGGCCCGAGCTGGAGCCGATGGTCGGGCTGTTCGCCTCCACGCTGGTGCTCAGGGGCGACCTGTCGGGCGATCCCACGTTCACCGAACTGCTGCGGCGGACCCGCCGTACCGTGCTGGAGGCGATGGCGCACGGCGAGACGCCGATCGAGCGGGTGCTGTCGGCGCTCGACATCGAGCGCGACCTCAGCCGCACGCCGCTCTTCCAGACCATGTTCGGACTGCACAACGCCGCCGTCGGGTACGGCGAGGCCGCGACGTTCGCGGGGCTGGAGAGCGTGCCGTTCCCGCACGGGGCGCCGCCCGCGATGGTGGACCTGCGGGTGGACCTGTGGCCGGACGGCGAGCGAGATGGCGGGGGCCTGCGCGGGGCGTTCGTCTACAGCGCCGAGCTGTTCGCGCCGGCGACGGCCGAGCGCTTCGCGGCCCGCTACCGCACGCTGCTGGAGTCCGTCGCCCGCCGTCCCGACGCGCGGCTGTCCGAGCTGGAGCTGCCGGCCCCCGGCGAGCGGCGGCTCCTGGACGCCTGGAACGACACTGCCATGGAGGTGCCGTCCGGCACGGTCGTGGACCTGTTCCTGCGGCAGGCGGAGCTGCGGCCGGACGCCGTGGCGGTGGAGTCCGGCCCCGACACGCGTTCCTACGCGGAGGTGGCCGCCCGCGCCCGGCTGGTCGCCGCG
Source organism: Nonomuraea sp. NPDC049400 (assembly GCF_044466425.1). NCBI lineage: Bacteria > Bacillati > Actinomycetota > Actinomycetes > Streptosporangiales > Streptosporangiaceae > Nonomuraea > Nonomuraea sp. NPDC049400. Next base: position 160,530 of record NZ_JBITMP010000018.1, on the reverse strand, counting down.
GAGCTCCTCGCGCGCGGAGCGGGGCCCGGGTCGGTGGTGGCGGTGTGCCTGCCGCGGTCGGCCGACCTGCCGGGGTCGCTGCTGGGCGTGATGATGGCGGGGGCCGCGTACCTGCCGGTGGATCCGGCTCTGCCGGGCGGGCGCGTCGCGGCCATGCTCGCCCAGGCAGGCGTGCGGGTCGCGCTGGCCGTCCCGTCCGCGCCGCTGCCCGCGCACGTCGAGCGGATCGAGCCGGGCTCCCACGCCATGTGTGACGGGACGGCGGCGACGGCCGGCGCTCCGGCCTACGTGCTCCACACGTCGGGCTCGACCGGCACGCCCAAGGGGGTGGTGGTGCCGCACTCGGCGCTGGTCAACCTGCTGGCCGGGATGGAGCGGCTGCTGGGATCGGGCCCCGAGCACGTGTGGCTGGGGAGCACGGCGCTGTCGTTCGACATCGCCGGGCTGGAGCTGTACCTGCCCCTGGTGACGGGCGGCCGGCTGGTGCTGGCCGACGACGCCACCGTGCGCGACGGGATGGCGCTGGCCCGGCTGATCGGCGCGTCCGGGGTCACCCACGTGCAGGCCACGCCGTCGGGGTGGAGCATGCTGCTGTCCGGCGGGCTGGACCCGTCCGGTCTTGTGGCCCTGGCGGGGGGCGAGGCGCTGCCGCTCGCGCTGGCCAGGAGGCTGCGCAGGCGCGTGGGGCGGCTGCTCAACATGTACGGGCCGACGGAGACCACGATCTGGTCCACGGCCTGGGAGGTGCCAGGCTCGCCCCATGACGTCCGCATCGGGCGGCCGCTCGCGAACACCACGGTCCGGGTGCTCGACCCGCAGGGCTCGCCCACGCCGATCGGCGTCCCCGGTGAGCTGGTCATCGGCGGGGCAGGGCTCGCGCTCGGGTACCTGCGCTCGCCCGGCGAGCCGCTGGACCGGTTCGCGGACGGGTGGTACCGCACGGGCGACCGGGTGCGGTGGCTCGGTGACGGGACGCTGGAGTTCCTGGGGCGGGGCGACGGCCAGGTCAAGGTGCGGGGGCACCGGGTCGAGCTGGGCGAGATCGAGACCACGCTTGAGCGGCATCCGGGGGTGCGCAGGGCCGCCGTGGTGGTGCGGGGCGACGACCTGGTCGCCTACGTGGTCCCCGCCGCCGGCCGGGCGGCCTGCGGCGACCTGCTGGAGCGGGCCGCCGAGTGGCTGCCGCCGTACATGATCCCGGCGGTGGTCGTGCCGCTGGAGGCGCTGCCGCTCACCCCGAACGGCAAGGTGGACCGGCGGGCGCTGCCCGAGCCCGCGCGCCCCGCCGCCGGCCGGGGCGGGGCTCCGGTCACCGCGCGGGAGCGGCAGGTGGCGCGGATCTTCGCCGAGGTGCTCGGGACCGGCGAGCTCGGCGCGGACGACGACTTCTTCGCCCTCGGCGGCCACTCGCTGCTGGCCACCCGGGTCATCGCCCGGCTGGCGGCGGCGGGGACGACGGCGCCGCTGCGGGAGCTGTTCACGCATCCGACGGTGGCCGGGTTCGCCGGCATGCTGGAGGACCTGGCGGGCGAGCAGGGCAGCCCCCTCGTGCCCCGCCCGGCGGGGACGCTGCCGCCGCTCTCCCCCGCCCAGGAACGCCTCTGGTTCCTGCACCGCCTTGATCCCTCCGACGCCTCGTACAACATGTACATCGTGCGCAGGCTCCAGGGCCCGCTGGACGAGGCGGCGCTGGAGCGGGCGCTGACCGGGCTGGTCGCCAGGCACGAGTCGCTGCGGACCCGGTTCCCCGAGGTGGACGGGCGGCCGGTGGCCGTCGTCGAGCGGCCCGCGCCCGTCACTGTCGAGCGGCTGGCCGCACGGGACGAGGCCGAGGCACGCGCCCTGGTCGGCGCCCGCACGAACGCCCCTCTCGACCTGGGGGCCGCGCCGCCGCTGCGGGTCACGCTGGTCCGGCTCGCCCCCGACGACCATGTGCTGTGCGTCGTGCTGCACCACATCGTGGCGGACGGCTGGTCGATCACCGTGTTCCTGGACGACCTGGCGGCCCTGTACGCCTCGGCCGAGCTTGCGCCGCTGGCCGTGCAGCACGGGGACGTCGCCGGCTGGCAGCGGGAGCAGGACCGGAGCGCGGCGCTCGACCACTGGCGGGCACGGCTCGCCGACCCGCCCACACTGGACCTGCACACGGACCGGCCGCACCGCCCGGGGGCGACGCGGGGCGGCTTCCACGTGATGGAGGTGCCGGGCGACCTGCTCGCGGCGCTGGAGAAAGCGGCGCGCGGGCATCGGGTGACGTTGTTCATGGTGCTGCTGGCGGCGTACCAGATCCTGCTGTCCCGGCACACCGGGCAGGACGACGTGCTGGTCGGGTCGCCGGCGGCGGGGCGGGACCGGGTGGAGCTGGAGCCGCTCATCGGCTATCTCAGCACCACGCTGGTGCTGCGCGGCGACCTGTCGGGCGATCCGACTGTGGAGGAGCTGCTGGCCAGGACGCGCGGGACGGTCCTGGAGGCGATGGCTCATCACGACGTGCCGTTCGAGCAGCTGCTGGCGGAGCTGGACGTCGAGCGGGACCTGTCCAGGAAGCCGATGTTCCAGACCCTGTTCACCCTGAACAGCCAGACCGCCGACGGCGAACGCGACCGCCTCGGCCCGGTGCGGATGTCGTTCTTCGACGACGGGTACCGGCAGGCCAAGTTCGACCTGACCGTGGAGGCTTGGCGGTCGCCGGGGCGGCTGCGGGTGGCGTTCGGTTATGACGCGGGGTTGTTCGACGCGGAGACGGTGGCGGAGCTGGCGGAGCGGTTCGTCGTCGTGCTGCGGGGCGTGGCCGACGCGGGGAACCGGCAAGTGCCGCTGTCGCGCCTGCCCGCGCTCACGCCGTCCGACGAGGTGGTGCTCGCGTCGCTGGACGGCCCAGCGGCCCAGGTCTCCGAGCCCGAGTCGGGGACAGTGCTCGAGATGGTCGCCGAGTCCGTGGCGGCGCACCCCGGCGAGGTGGCCGTGAGCTGCGGCGCCGAGAGCGTGACGTATGCCGGGCTGGAGCGGCGGGTGGCGCGGCTGGCTGCGGACCTGGCGGAGCGCGGCGTACGCGGCGGGGACCTGGTCGGGCTGCGGATGGGCCGCTCGATCGACGCGGTGGTGGCCATGCTGGCGATCTGGCGGGCAGGGGCCGCGTACGTGCCGCTGGACCCGGAGTACCCGCAGGAGCGCCTGCGCGCCATGGCCGCGGGAACGTCGTTCACCGTCACGGACGGCCCGCGGGTCGAGCCGGGCGAGCGGGGTGAGGCCGCGCCCGGGCTGGCCTATGTGATCTACACCTCCGGCTCCACCGGCACCCCCAAGGGCGTGGCCGTCGAGCACGCCGGGCTGGCCGGGCGGGTCAGGTGGATGCACACCGCGTACGGACTGCGCCCCGGCGACCGCGTCGTCCAGCTCGCGTCCCTCAGCTTCGACACCCACGCCGAGGAGATCTACCCGGCGCTGGCCGCGGGCGCCACGGTCGAGCTGCTGCCGGGCGGCGGCGCCACCCTGCCCGACCTCCTCGCCCGCCGGCCCGACGTCACGGTGCTCGACCTGCCCACCGCGTACTTCCACCACCTGGTCGACCTGATCGACGAGATCGCCTGGCCGGAACGCCTTCGCCTGGTGATCCTCGGCGGCGAGCAGGTCCGTGCGGAGGCGGTGGCCCGCTGGCGTGACCGCTTCGGTGACCGGGTGCGCCTGGTCAACACGTACGGCCCGACGGAGACGACGATCATCGCCACGGCGGCCGAGCTGTCAGGCGGGGACCCGCACCCTCCGATCGGCCGCCCGATAGCCGCGACCCCGGTCAAGATCCTCGACCGCCACGGCTCCCCCACCCCTCCAGGGGCCGCCGGCGAGCTGTACATCGGTGGCCCCGGCGTGGCCCGCGGGTACCTCGACGCGCCCCACGGCGCAGGCTTCGTCACACTGCCGGACGGCCGCTACTTCCGCACGGGCGACCGGGTGCGGCTGCGGCGCGACGGTCAGCTGGAGTTCCTCGGCCGCCTGGACGAGCAGGTGAAGGTGCGCGGCTTCCGCGTCGAGCCGGGCGAGATCGAGCACTGCCTGCGCACGCACCCCGGCGTCCGCCAGGCGGCCGTGCTCGCCGGGGACGGCGACCTGGTGGCCTACGTCGTCCCGCGCTCCCCCGACGACCCGCCCGCCGACCTCTCGGCCCACGTGGCGCGGGCGTTGCCGCCGTACCTCGTGCCCGCGCACTGGGTGCTGCTCGACGCGCTCCCCCTCACTCGCAACGGCAAGCTCGACAAGGCCGCGCTCCCCGAGCCGGACGGCCCCGTGGGAAGCGACGACACGCCGCCGCGGACCGACGCCGAGGAGCTGGTCGCCGACGTCTGGGCGGAGGTGCTCGGCGCCGGCAAGATCGGCGCGTTCGACGACTTCTTCGCCCTCGGCGGCCACTCGTTGCTGGCCATCAGGGTGGCCGCCAGGTTGCGCGCCCTCGCGGGCGTGGACCTGCCGATCCGTACGTTGTTCGACCGCCGGACCGTCGCCGGCCTGGCGCAGGCCGTCGAGGAGGCGCTGGTGGCCGAGGTGGCGGGGCTGTCCGACGAGCAGGCCAGGAGCCTGCTGGATCCGCGAGCTCCCCAGGGACGAAGTGAGGGCTCATGACCGAGCTTGTCGAGGTCATCAATAAGCACAGCACCTTGGTCATGAGACCGACGAAGGAGGGCTCATGACCGAGCTGAGCGAGGCCCAGCGGGCGCTGCTCACCCAGCGGCTCCGCAGGCGTGACCGGCCGCGCCCGAGCATCCCGGCGCTGCCCGCCGGCCAGCCCCCGCCCCTGTCGTACGCGCAGGAGCGGCTGTGGTTCATGGAGCAGTACGCCCCCGGGAACGCCGCGTACACGATCCCGCTGGTGCGGCGGGTGCGCGGGCCGCTTCAGGCTGACGCGCTCGAGGCGGCGCTCCGCGGGGTGTGCGAGCGGCACCAGCCGCTGCGCACCCGCTTCCCGGAGGGCGCGGACGGGCAGCCGGACGTGCTGGTGTCGGAGGAGGCCGAAGTCCCGCTCACCGTCGAGGAGGCGGGCTCGGCGGAGGCGGCCAGAGAGCTGGTGGGGCCGTTCCTGGCGGAGCCGTTCGACCTGGTGTCGGGGCCGGTCATCAGGGCGTTGCTGGTGAGGCTGGCGCCCGACGACCACGTGCTGGCCCTGGCCGTCCACCACATCGCGGCCGACGGCTGGTCCGCGAACATCCTGCTGCGCGAGATCCTGTCGTTCTGCGCCGGCGGGACGGCCCCGGACCTGCCCGTGACGTACGGGGACTTCGCGGCCTGGCAGCGCGCCCAGCACGGGGGCGCGCCCGGCGGCGACGTGGACTACTGGCGGGAGCGGCTGGCCGGGCTGGAGCCTCTGGAGCTGCCGGCCGACGCGCCGCGGCCGCCGGAGCTGACCTACGCCGGCGCGGCGCACCACTTCTCGGTCGCCCCCGAGCTGGCCGAGCGGCTGGACCGGCTGGGGCGTGAGCACGGCGCGACGCCGTACATGGTGCTGCTGGCGGCCTTTGCGGTGCTGCTCGGGCGGTACTCGGGGCAGCAGGACGTGGCGATCGGCTCGCCGGTGGCCGGGCGGTCGCTGCCCGAACTGGACAACCTGGTCGGGTGCTTCGTCAACATGCTGGCGATGCGGGTGGACCTGTCCGGGGACCCGTCGTTCGCGGAGCTGCTGGGCCGGGTGCGTGACCTGGCCACGGACGCGTACACCCACCAGGAGGTGCCGTTCGAGCGGCTCGTCCAGGAGCTGAACGTGGCGCGGGAGCCGTCCAGGTCGCCGCTGTTCCAGGTCCTGCTGGCCATGCAGAACTACGGCGGCGAGCCGGAGCCCGGGCCGCTGACGCTGGAGGGGTTCGAGCCGGGGGTGTGGGCGACGCGGTTCGACCTGGAGCTCTACACCGGGGGCGGCGGGTCGTTCCAGTTCGTGTACAACACCGCGCTGTTCTCCGGTGAGCGGATCGAGCGCATGGCCGGGCATCTGGCCACGCTGCTGGCGGGGGTGGCGGCCGATCCGGCGGCGCGGGTGTCGGAGCTGGAGCTGCTGACTCCGCAGGAGCGGGAGGAGCGGCGCCGCTGGAACGACACCGCCGTCGATCTCGGCCCGCCCGGGCTGCTGCAGGAACCCGTCATGGCCGCCGCGCCCCCGGAGTCCGTCGCCGTCCGGCATCCCCGCGGCGAGATCACGTACGAGGAGCTGCACCGCCGGGCGCGGGCGCTGGCCGCCGAGCTCAGAGCCGCGGGGGCCGGGCCGGGGCAGCTGGTCGCCGTGGTGATGGAGCGGGGCTGGGAGCAGGTCGTCGCGGTGCTGGCGATCAACCTGGCCGGGGCCGCGTACCTGCCGGTCGACGCCGACCTCCCCGACCGGCGGCGCCTCGAGCTGATCGAGCGCGGCGAATGCGCGATCGCCGTCACCCAGCCCTGGCTGGACCTCGCCTGGCCGTCCGGCGTGACCCGCCTCACGGTCACCGGGGGCGACGCGCAGGCGTCCGGCACGGGCGACGCGCAGGCGTCCGGCTGCCCGGCGGAGCCCGGCGACCTCGCGTACGTGATCTTCACCTCCGGCTCCACCGGCGCCCCCAAGGGCGTCATGATCGAGCACCGGGCCGCGCTGAACACCGTCCGCGACCTCAACCAGCGCTTCCACGTCGGCCCCGCCGACCGCTTCCTCGCCCTGTCGGCCCTCAGCTTCGACCTGTCCGTGTACGACGTCTACGGCGCCCTGGCCGTCGGGGCCACCCTCGTCATGGGCGGCCCGTCGGCCGACAAGGACCCGGCCGCCTGGGCGCGCCTGGTGGCGGAGGAACGCATCACCGTCTGGAACTCCGTACCGGCTCTCATGGAGCTCCTGGTGGACCACGCCGAGCACGAGGGCACCGACCTCGGCTCCCTGCGCCTGGTCCTGCTGTCGGGCGACTGGATCCCGCTCACGCTCCCCGGCCGCATCCGCGCCCTGGCCCCGAACGCCCAGGTCATCAGCCTGGGCGGCGCCACCGAGGGCTCGATCTGGTCCATCTTCCACCCGATCGGCGCGGTGGACCCGTCCTGGACCTCCATCCCGTACGGGCGTCCCCTCGCGAACCAGAGCTTCCACATCCTCGGCCCGGGCATGCGCGACGTCCCGGTGGGCGTGCCCGGCGACCTGTACATCGGCGGCACGGGCGTCGCCACCGGCTACTGGCGCGACCCGGACAGGACCGCTGCCTCCTTCCGCACCCACCCGGAAACGGGCGAGCGCCTCTACCGCACGGGCGACCTCGGCCGGTACGCCGCCGACGGCGTCATCGAGTTCCTCGGCCGGGCCGACGCGCAGGTCAAGATCCGCGGCTACCGGATCGAGCTGGGCGAGATCGAGACGCATCTCGCCCGCCACCCGGACGTGGCCGAGTGTGTGGTCACCACGGACGGGGAGGGCACGCGGGCGCAGCTCGTCGCGTACGTGGTCACGCCCCGGCTCGACCCGGCACGCCTGCGCGCCCACCTGGCCGAGACCCTGCCCGCGTACATGATCCCCGCCCGTTTCGTCGCACTCGACCGGCTGCCCCTCACGGCCAACGGCAAGGTGGACCGCCGCCGCCTCCCGGCCCCCTCTCCGGAGCACGGCGCCCCGGACGGGACTCGCACCCCGCCGCGGACGGAGACCGAGCGCCTGGTGAGCGCCGTCTGGGCGGAGGTGCTGGACGGGGCCGGCTTCGGCATCGACGACGACTTCTTCGACCTCGGCGGGCACTCGCTGCTCGCCATCAAGGTGGTGGCGAGACTGCGCAGGCGGCTCGCGTCGCCGGTCGCGGTGGTGGACCTGTTCAAGCATCCGACGGTGCGCCGGCTGGCCGCGTTCGCCGACGGCGCCGCGGCCACCGGCTCGCGCGGGCTGCTGCACGAGCTGACGCCGCGCCGCACCCGCACCGACCTCACCTACGTGTGCGTGCCGTACGGCGGCGGCTCGGCGGTGGCGTACCAGCCCCTGGCCGACGCGCTGCCGGACACGCACGCGCTGTGGGCGGTGGCCATCCCCGGCCACGACGTGGGGCTGGAGGAGGAGCGGCTGCCGCTGGAGGAGGTGGCCGACCGGTGCGTGCGCGAGATCCTGGAGAAGGTACGGGGCCCGCTCGCGCTGTACGGGCACTGCGGGGTCGGGTCGGCGCTGACGGTCGCGATCGCGCGGCGGCTGGAGGCGGCCGGGCGGCGGCTCGAAGCGGTCTACATCGGGGCGATCTTCCCGTTCGCCCGGCCGGGGAACCGGGCGCTGGCGGCGCTGTCCCGGCTGGCCCGGCGCGAGTACCTGCGCAGCGACCGCAGCTACGCCAACTGGCTGACGTCGATGGGGCTCGACATGAGCGAGCTCGATCCCGGGCAGGCGCGGCACATCATCAGGAACATGCGCGCGGACACGGAGGCCGCCGAGGAGTACTTCACCGGGCTGTTCGAGAGCGCCGTGGCGCCATTGCGGGCGCCGATCATCAGCGTGGCGGGCGAGCGTGACCCGGCGACCGACTACTTCGAGGAGCGCTACCGGGAGTGGCACTTCCTGAGCCCGACGGCCGCGGTGGTGGAGCTGGACGAGGCCGGGCACTTCTTCCTGAAGTACCGGGCGCGGGAGCTGGCCGAGATCGTGACCCGCGCCCACGTCGCCCTGGACTCGGGCGAGACCGTGTCGGGCCCGAGCTGGCGGCTGCGCGAGGTCTCCCACGCCGACCGGCCGGCCCCCTCGCCGGGGCCGAAGCCCAGCATGCGGCGGTTCATGGCCGTGGCCGGAGGCCAGCTGGTCTCGATCATGGGGTCGGCGCTGACCGAATTCGCCATCCCCATCTGGATCTATCTGACCACGGGCTCACTCGCCCAGTTCGCCCTGCTCGCCGTCCTCGGCCTGGTCCCCGGCATGGTGGTCGCCCCGCTGGCGGGCGCCGTCGTGGACCGGAGCGACCGCCGTACCGTCATGCTCTGCGCGGACTTCGCCGCGCTCGGCACGCAGCTCCTGCTCGGCGTGCTGCTGTGGACGGGCGACCTGCGGACCTGGCAGCTCTACCCGCTGCTCGCGCTGCTGTCCGTGGCGCTCACGTTCCAGCGGCTGGCCTACACCTCCGCGGTGCCGCAGCTCGTCCCGAAGCGGCACCTCGGGCACGCGAACGGCATCGTCCAGATGGCCGGGGGGATGACGCAGCTCATCGTGCCGCTGGCGGCCGCCGGGCTGATGGCCGTCGTCGGGCTGGAGGGCATCCTGGTCCTGGACGTGGCCAGTTACGTGTTCGCGATCGCCGTGACGTGGCTGGTGCGCTTCCCCGCGGCCATGGCGTGGCGGCGCAAGGAGCCGGTCATGACGGAGCTGGTCGCCGGGTTCCGGTACTCGTGGGGGCAGCTCGGGTTCCGCCGGATGCTGCTGTTCTTCGCGGTCCTGAACGTGTTCCTGTCGCCGCTCTTCCTGATGATCTCGCCGCTCGTGCTGTCGTTCGCCGGGCTGCCGGACGTGGGGCGGATCTCGTTCCTGTCCGGGCTGGGCGTGCTGATCGGCGGCCTGGCGATGACGGTGTGGGGCGGGCCCGGGCGCGGGCGGATGCGGGCGGTGCTCTGGTGCACGCTCGCCCTGGCCGCGTTCTGCCTGGTGACCGGGTTGCGGGCGGATCTGGTGACGATCGGGCTCGGGGCGTTCGGGATGTCGCTGTGGGTGACGCTGCTCAACGGGATCTACGCCACGATCGTGCAGGTGAAGGTGCCGCAGCGCTTCCACGGGCGGGTGTTCGCGCTGAACACGCTGATCGCCTGGTCGACGTTGCCGCTGGGGTTCGGGCTCGTGGCGCCGTACGGGGCGGCGGTGCTCGACCCGCTGCTCGCCCCCGGCGGGCCGCTCGCCGCCACCGTGGGCACGCTGATCGGGACCGGGGAGGGGCGCGGCGTGGGGCTGATGTACGTCCTCTTCGCGCTCGCCATGGCGGTGCTGGCCGTCGTCGCGCTGCGCTCGCGGCTGCCGTCGCTGGTGGACGGCGGCGCCGACGCCGAACCCGACGACCTGGTCGGCCTACAGGCTCTCGAACGAGACCGCCTCTAGGACCTCCTTCAGCGCCTGGAGGAACAGGACGGCGTCCCTGCCGTTGACCAGCCGGTGGTCGTAGGCGAGACCGACCACCGCCACCATGCGCTCGCCCTCCCGCTGCGGCGAGGTGAGCGCGACGGCGCACGCCTGGCCGGGGAAGACGATGGGGACGGCCATGACGATGTCGGGGTCGTGGTGCAGGGTGACGACGATGTTCCCGCCGTCGAGCTGCTCCTGACGGAAGCCGCCGTGCTGTGCCTGCCTGCGGAACCCGGCCAGCTCCCCCGCGATCTCCTCGACGCTCTTGCGGTGCGCGTCCCTGATGACCGGCACGTACAGGCCGGTGCCGAGGTCGATCGTGACCCCCACGTGCGGGCTGCCGGGGACGGCGGCCGTGCTCTCGTCCCGGAGGGCGGCGAAGCACAGCGGGAAGTCCTCGTGCAGGCGGGCGACAGCGGCGACGAGGAGGTCGGGGAGGCCGACGAGCTTGCGCAGGCGTCTGGTGAGGTCGCGGGCGGCGGCCGCGGCCCGGCCCACGTCGACCTTGATGGCGGCGTAGGCGGCGGGGATCGTCTGGTGTGACAGGCTCACCGTCCTGCCCACGGCCCGCTGGTTGCCGCTCAACGTGCGCAGGCTCGCACCCGGTGGCGAAGCGGCGGCCAGGCGCTCGACGTCGGCTCGCCGTACCACCTTCACGGGGAGCGCGCGCACGCGTGCGGGATCGATGCCCAGCTCGTCGATGAGCGCCTGCGCGGGCGCCGTGATCAACGGCACCCCGGAGGGCGGTGCCGGGTCCGGTGCGGGCGGGCTCGCGACCGCGTCGTGGGCGGCGGCGACGCGGGCGATCGGCTGGCCAGGGGCGCACTCGGCGCCGGCCGGGAGGAGGTGGACCAGGATGCCGTCGTGCCCGCCGACCAGCTCCTCCACCGTCTTGGAGGTCTCCACCGACGCCACGACCTCGTCACCGCGCACGGGCGCGCCGTCCGCCACCAGCCATTCGAGCAGCACGTACGCCTCGTCGTTGGTGTTCAGCTTCGGCACCCGGATCTCAACCATCGAGCCCCTCCAGTACGGCGCGGCGGATCGTGGCGTCCTGCACCAGCACGTCGCGCTCCAGGTGGGCGGCCGTGGGGATCACGCTGTCAGCCGAGTTGACCAGCTTGACCGGGCGCGAGAGCCGTCCCCAGAGCCGGGTGTGCAGGCCGGCGGCCACATGGCCGCCCCAGGTGCCGCCCGCGCTGCCGTCCTCGGCCACGCACACCAGCGGCGCCCGCCCGAGGACGGGCAGCAGCGCCGACGGGTCGAAGGGGTACAGCCGCGAGGGGACCATCAGCACACCGGCCAGGTCGTGATCCAGCAGCAGGGACCGCATGGCGGCCAGCGCCCGGTGCGCGACCCCGCCCGGGACGATCAGCACGTAGTCGAGATCGCCCAGGGGGATGTCCAGGGGGTCGGAGCCGCCCGAGTCGAGGCGGACCACAGCCACATCGCCGGCGAGGTCCCACCGGAACGGCTCGTCCACCTCGTACATGCGCCGCGTGTACAGCACCTTGTCCTCGAACAGCAGGCACGGCTCCCCCAGCGCCAGCATGCGATCGAGCACGGCCCGGTTGTCGTGGAAGGGCGACATCTCGAACAGCGACAGCCCGGGGATCCCGATGAAGTGCTTCTGCGGGCTCTGGCTGTGGGTCGGCCCGTAGCCGCGGTGGCCGCCGGACGGACAGCGGATCACCAGCGGCAGCGGCACCCGGGTCCCGTACATGGTGACGGACTTGCTGGCGAAGTTGAGTATCTGGTCGAAGGCGAGTGCCGCGAAGTCGGCGAACATGATCTCGACGACCGCCTTGCCGCCCGCCAGCGCCAGGCCGGAGGCCGCGCCGACGACGGCGCCCTCGCTGAGCGGGGTGGTGAGCACGCGGTCGGGGAACCGGGTGGACAGCCCTTTGGTGATCTTGAATGCGCCGCCGTAGGGGTCGAGGAGGTCCTCGCCGAGGACGTACACGGAGGGGTCGTCCTCCAGGAGGCCGTGCAGGGCGCGGTTGAGGTTCTCGCCGGCCCTCACGCGAGGGTCCAGACTGCCGGCGGGCGGGCGGCGACCTCGGCGGCGATCCGGTCGACCCGGGTACGGGCCGCCGCCTCGATCCTGGCGGACTGTACGGGGTGCGCGGCCTGGTAGGCGGCATACCAGTCGGCACGCGGGAAGTCCGGCGGGCGGGTGTCGTCGCCCTTGCTGTGGGGGCCGAGGCGGTGGGTGGCGAACTCCACCACCAGCGGCAGCGACTCCTCCCTGATCCGCTCGATCAGGGGAGCCAGCCGCGGGCGAATAACCGAAATATCGGATATATCCAGCCGCTCGTGCTCGACTCCGAACGCCCGCGCCCGCCCCTCCACCGTGCCCGCCATCTGCAGAGCGGTCGGCGTGGACTGGGCGATGCCGTTGTGCTCGACCACCACCAGCAGCGGGAGCCGCCAGAGCTGCGCGAGGTTGAGCGCCTCGTACACGGCGCCCTCGCCCCAGGTGCCGTCGCCGATGTAGACGCAGGCCAGCGCGCCCGGCTCGTGCCGCTTCAGCCGTAACGCGACCCCGGCCGCCACGGACAGGCTCTGCCCCTGCACGCCGGTGGACAGGTAGCGCTCGCGCTTCAGGTGCTGGCTGCCGCCCACGCCGTCGCAGATGGCCCCCTTCCTGCCCATGATCTCGGCCAGCAGCCCTTCCGGGTCCTCGAACCTGGCCAGGTAGTGGCCGTGGCCCCGGTGGTTGCTGAACACCCAGTCGCTCTCGCGCAGCAGCGTTCGGAGGGCGACGGGGACGTACTCCTGGCCGAGGCAGGTGTGGGTGGTGCCGTTGAGCTCGCCCCGCTCGAAGAGCGCGAGCAGCTTCAGCTCGAAGAATCGGATCAGCAACAACAGCGCCAGGTCGTCGTCAGACAGTCTGTCCATTGGCCTCTCGAGCACCAGGAAAACCTCCAGAAAGGCTAACAACAGCCGCATTCGGCGTCCAGCCTCCGGCGTGGGACGAGCGCACGACGCCGGACCCTGGCGTCGTGCGCTCGTGGCCTCGGGGGCCTGGGACCGGCCGTCAGGCGGCGGCCTTGGCGGTCAGCGCCACGGCGGACTGGCGCGTGACGCCGCTCACCGTCACGGCCACCGTCACCTGGCCCGCCCGCAGCGCCGTCAGCGTCCCCGCCGAGGGGTCGAGGACGGCCACGTGCCACGGTTTGGCCGTCTGGCGGGAGCCGATGTGCAGGTTCGACGAGCCGGACCACGCCGCCGAGACCGGGTAGGCCGCGGGAACCGTACGGGTCCCCTGCTTGACCACGGCCGTCACCGTGCCACGCGTCCCGACCGCGACCGTGGCGGGGGCGGTGAGCACGAGGTCGTCCACGTGCGGCCGGACCTGCGTGCCGATCCAGTCCGGCGCGTCCGCGAACCAGTTGCGCCGCACGTGCTCCGCCTCCGAAGGCGTGACAGGATCCACGCCCCACAGCGACCACCCGGTGAAGCCGCCGTCGTCGGGCGAGGTGGCCGGGTTCTTGCCGGAGTTTCCGTTGATGAAGTACGGCACCGCGTCCACGTGCGAGGCGTGGAACGTCCCCACATGCGCCCCGATGTACGCGGCGCCCTTGCCGGTGGTGCGCTGGAAGTCGGCCAGCCAGCCCTCCACCAGCGCCGCCTCCTTGCGGTCGCCGAGCTGGCTGCCCTTGCCGGGCGTCGGGTCGCGCGGCGGGACGTGGAACAGCACCGTGACCGACCCCACCGAGGGGTCCGTGGCGGCCTTGTCCAGCTGGGTGCGGAGCATGGCCACCTGGTCGTAGCCGCCGCCCCGCAGGTTCAGGCGGGAGGTGTCCAGGGTGATGAAGCGGGTCCCCTTGTGGTCGAAGGTGCCGTACGTGTCACCGAAGATCGCCTTGAAGTTGTCGATCTTCCCGCCCATGACCTCGTGGTTGCCGGGAACGTAGTGGTATTCCAGCGTTCCGCCCAGCTCCTCGTCGAGGATCTTCTTGGCCAGCGCGAAGTCCTCGGGCGACGCCTCGTCCACCAGGTCGCCGTTGATCAGCAGGAAGTCGGGCTTGGCCGCCTTGATCTCGCGCAGCGTGCGGCGCGCGTTCTTGACGATGTCGCTGTCCGGCTGCCTGGCCACGAACTGCGCGTCCGACATGACGGCGAACCGCCACGGCATCTTCGCCACGTCCGCCTTGACCACCGGATCGGCGCTCCGGGGCGCGGCAGGCGCGGAGACCGACGGGGGCACCTTGGCGACCAGGCCGTCGATGAGGATCTCGTTGGTGTACCTCGCGTCCGCCTTGGTCTCGGCCACGTAGAAGCGGCGCAGCTTGAGCGGGTAGTTCACGCCGGGCGGCACGGCGAACTCGACGTACTTCCACCCGGTCCACGTCATGTACGGCCCGCGCAGGATCTGCGACTGGCCGAGCGCGTCGTAGAACTCCAGGCTCGGCCACTCGCCCTTGCCCGTGGAGTTGATCCAGAGCCCGAACGCCTGCGGCTGCCCGTCGACCACGATCTGCTGCGGCGGGCTGGCGTACGCGGCCCGGGTCGCGGTCGAGGTGCTGAAGTCGTACGACAGCTTGAGTCCGCCGCCGCTCTGCCCTGGTGCGGCCGACAGCGAGCCGGTGGCGCGGGCGGCGGCGAACGTCCACTTGGCCGCGTCCTCGAAGTCGGCGACCGGCTGCTCCTCGAACCCGACCGTCACCGGCACGGCGGTGCTGATCCTGCCGACCTTGGCGGTGATCAGGCCGGACCCCTTGGCCTGCTTGGCCTTGACGGAGAAGTAGCCCTGCTCGGCCGCGGTCACCTCGAACAGGTTCTTGTCGTAGTCGAGCGTGAGGTCGGAGGGCTCGATGGGCGCGGAGTTGCCGTTGCGGTCGTACCCGACCACGCCGAACGTGGCCACCCCGTCCGCGCCCGCCAGCCCGAGCCGGTCGGCGGTGACGCCGAGCCGCTCGAGCGGCTGCAGCACGGTCAGGCCGATGGTGCCCTTGGCGGCGCCACGGGAGGCGGTGACGGTGGTCTGGCCGGGCACCAGCGCGTGGAACCTCCCGTCGCGGATGACGCCGTGCACCGCCGGGTTGGCCCGCCACGACGGCGTGCCGGCGGCGGGGCCGTACGTCTCGTCGTATCCGGCGGCGGTGAGCCGCCTGCTGAGGCCGGGGAAGACACGGTCGGGGCGGCCACCGGCGACAGGACCGACGCCGGGCGCCTTGGTGGGGTCGCTCGCGGTCTCCAGCCAGAAGCCCTTGAGCTTGCCGCTGCCCTCGGGCGCGTAGAGCGCGAGGCCGTTGGGGACGTGCCGCTCGCCGCCGTCGGAGGGGCTGTTCTCCACCTGGACGTCGGCGGCGCCGGGCTCGCGGGCCAGCATGGTGGAGGAGCCGCCGCCGTCGAGGTTGAGCGCGTTGGCGGCGCCGAGGTCGGCCATCATGGCGGCCAGCTCGTTCAGCGTGACGCCGCGGCTGTCGGCCTGGCGGCCGTCCACGGTCAGCAGGTACATCTTCCTGCCGTCGGCCGAGAACCCGACGGCGGTACGGGGGTGCGCGGCCGGGTCGGTGGAGTTCTGCACGACGCCGTCCTTGACCAGCACCCAGTTGCCGCCGACGGCCGCCTTGACCTGGCTGCCGTCCGACGGCTTCGGCTGGTACCGCACATCGACGCGGTCGCCTGCCTTCAGCGCGGACAGCGCGGTGGCGCCGGCGTCGCGGCCCAGCAGGATCGTGGTCCCGGCGGGGATCGGGCCGGTACCCGCGGACGTGCGTACCTCGGAGACCACGCCGTCCACCAGGACGACCTCGGCGACGGACGTCGCGCCCTCGACGGCGCGGGCCCGAGTGTAGGAGCCCCACAGGGGCGTGAACAGCCCGACGCCGCCACTCTGCACGATCTGGTTGAACTGGGTGAGCTTGATCGGCGATCCGCCGGCCGGCGTGGCGGTGCCCTCGAAGTACATCTTGAGCACGCGCCCGACGCCGTCGCCGGTGACCGCGACCGCGTTCTCGTGGCCGGCGACGGGCGACTGCACCAGCGAGCCGTTCTGCACGCCGATGCCCTGGGCGGCGCCGGAGCGGTTGATGTCGAAGAAGTCGCCGTTGACGGCCGCGACGGCGTGCGCGCGCTTGGCCGGCCCGGACAGCGGCTCGGTCCTGGTGACCTCGCCGGAGAACACGTAGTCGGCCTTGGCGCCGCCGAGGTCGGCGGTGACCGCGTCCGCGCGCAGCCAGCCGAGCGCGTCATAGGTGTCGAACGAGGTCAGCGTGATGCCCGGCGCCACCGGCCGGGTCCTCTTGGCCGTCTCCAGCCTCTGCCCGGCGTCTTGGGCGAGCAGCGTGGACGGCGGCGGATAGGACGACGCCCTGAGCGCGTCCTCTGCGGGGGGTGCGGGATCGGCCTGCGCGGGGGCGGCGGTCAGGGCCAGGGGGCCTAACGCGAGGGCCGCGGCGGCCAGGATTCTGAGGGACTGCACGACCGAACTCAATCGCTCGTGGATATAACTTTCAAGACTTAAGAGTGAACTAAAAGAAAATTTCAGATCTTGCCCGCCCGTACGCCCTGCTAAGAGCATGGACCCGTGGACCGAGAGGCGCTCTACCGCGACCCGTATCCCGTCTACGCCAGGGCCCGCTCGGCCCCGGGGCTGACGTTCGTCGAGGAGCTGGACGCCTGGCTGGTGGCCCGGCACGCCGACGTGCGCGAGGTGCTGGGGCGCCCTGACGACTTCTCCTCCAAGGGCGCGCTGCGGCCGGACGTGATCCCGGGCCCGGCGGCGTTCGCCGAGCTGGCGGCCGTGCCCGGCAACGCCCCCGTGGTGCTGAGCACCGACGGCGAGGCGCACGTCCGTTATCGCCGGCCGCTCACCCGCGGCCTGTCCCCCGCCAAGGTGACGGCGGCGCTGCCGTTCATCCGGGCCACGGCGGGCGAGCTGGTCGCGTCGTTCGCGCGCCCTGGAAGTGGGGCCGGCACCGTGGAGTGGATGTCCGGGTACGCCCGGCCGCTCCCGGCCGCCGTGATCGGGCACCTGCTCGGCCTCGACCCGGCCGACGTGCCCGGCGCGATCCAGGCCGGCAACAGGGCGGCGGACCTGCTGTTCACGCCGATGCCGGAGGAGCGGCAGGTCGCCGCGGCGCGCGAGGTGGCGGCGCTGCGGCGGATGCTGGACGCGCACGCCGCCAGGTCGAGGGCCGAGGACAGCCTGACCGGCGAGCTGTCGCGCGGCCTCGCCCCCGGTCCCGGCGAGCCGACGCCGGAGCAGCGCGACGAGATCGTGGCCAACACGCAGAACGTCATGCTGGCCGGCCACCTCACCACGACCGCGCTGCTCGGCACCGTCGTGCACCGCCTGCTGCGCGAGCGCCGCCAGTGGGAGCTGCTGTGCGGGCGGCCGGAGCTGGCGGGCGCGGCGATCGAGGAGGCGGCCAGGTTCGAGGCGCCGGTGCAGGGCTTCCGCCGCACGGTGACCAGGCCCCTGGAGCTGGCGGGGACCGCGCTGGACGCGGGCGACACGGTGTTCGTGTCGTTCGGCTCGGCGGGGCGGGACGAGGCGGTGTTCGAGCGGCCGGACGAGTTCGACATCGCCAGGGAGCCGGTGCGGCACCTTTCGTTCGGCCACGGCGTGCACGGCTGCCCGGGCGCGCTGCTGGCCCGCGAGCAGCTCAGGATCACCCTGGAGCTGCTCGTACGCGAGCTGCCCGGTCTGCACCTCGCCCGCGAGGACGTCGCCATGGCGGCCACGCTCATCCACCGGGCCCCCGAGGAGCTCTTCCTCGCCTGGTGACCGGACACCGGCGGGCCGGGCGGTCAGACGGCCGGCCTCTTGACGATCAATCGGGCCAGCGCCTCGTCGTACGGCGGGTCGAGCCAGTAGTCGGAGTGCCAGCGCGCCTCGGGCAGCGGCTCGCCCGGGCCGGGCTGGATCGGGTCCCAGCAGAACAGGTCCACCCCGTTCGGATGGCCGGAGGACTGGGCCAGGGGGTCGACGCGCCCGAAGACGGGCCCGCCGATGGGGTCGCTCAGCCGGTAGAGGTTGTACCAGGGAACGGCGTCCCGGACGGCCGACAGCGCGGCGGTGCCGAAGTAGGCGGGGAAGAAGGCGGCGTACAGGCGGCGCAGCGGCGACCCGTGGGTGAGCATCCCGACCCGGGCCCGCAGCTCGGGCTTGAGCTGCAGCACCAGCGCGGCGGTGATGACGCTCCCCTGGCTGTGCCCGGACAGGACCACCTGGTCCCGCGAGTTGCCGGCGAGCCTGTCCACGCGGGCGATCAGCTCGGGGATGACGCGCTCGGTGTAGCAGGGCGGGGAGAGCGGGTGGATCGCGCGTGGCCAGAACGTGGAGATGTCCCAGACGATGCCGATCGTCCGGCGCAACCCGGAGTCGCTGTACGTGCGGCGCCCGAGCAGCACCAGGCCCACGATGACCGCCGTCATGGCCCAGCTCCCGAGCGTGGCCAGCAGCCCCGCGAGGCCGCCCTCCGGGGTGAACAGCCGGAACTGGTAGATCACGGTCACCGCGGCGAACCCGGCCACGCCGATGCCGGTGAGCACGGCCAGCACGAGCCCGGCCCGGTCGGTCAGCGAGGCGAGCGCCCACTTGGCGGCCACCTCGTCGTCGTAGCGCTCGCCGTAATGGCGGGTCAGCTCCGGCGTGAGCCGGCCGGCGACGGCCCCGCGGATCGCGTACAGGATGACCGCCAGGGCGGCGAACCCGGCGGCCAGCAGCGGCACCAGCGCGGCCGTCCACCACACCGGGTCGTCGAGGAAGAGCTGCCGGTCGAGCGGCTCGGGAGAGGCGGAGGTGCCCGGGACGCCGAAGAACGTGGCGGTCCAGAAGAGCACGCCGAGCGCCAGCACGTTCGCGCTGCCCGCGGCCACCATCAGCACGAACCACGCGGCGATCCCGCCCATCGCCCGGGACTCCCCGGACGCCCGGTCCATCCGGGCCAGCACGCACATGGTGACCAGCATGAACAGGCCGAGCCCGACCGTGAGCGCGAACTGGAACGCCCCCACGCCCACGCCGGGAAGCTGCCGCCCGACGGCACTCGGTGACATCCCCGCCAGCGCCGCCCCGATCGTGGCCAGGCACACCAGCGGCGCGACCACCCGCAGCGCCTGACACGCGAACGTGAGCCACCCGGGAATCCGCTCGTCCGAGCCCGGGTCCACCCGCCGGGCGATCCACGGCAGCAGCACCAGCAGCGCGGCGGCGACCTGCACGCCCGCGTTGGCCACGGTCAGGACGAAGCCCACCCGGGTGCCCGCGAACGGCGCGGACACGGCCAGCCCGATCGACGCGATCGCGAAGCACACGTGCACGACCCGCAGCCGCCACACCGGCGCGCCGCCGTGCCACAACCGCGGCTGGGCCAGCAGCACGCCGTCACCGGCGCCCTCATCGGCGGTCGTGCCGGGCGGCAGGACCGTGCGCTCGTCGCGCTCCCAGGTACGCCGCGCGATCCACCACAGGAGCACGACGACCGCCAGCGGCACCAGGGCGGTGACGGCCAGCCGCTTCGACGGCTCGTTCCCCCACAGCGCGCCCAGCCAGTGCACCCACACGGGCGCGGTGTCGTACGTGCAGGCCCGGCCCGCGGCGGTGCACTGCCAGCCCACGAGATCGACGCTGGCCCGGGTGACGGCACCCACGAGCGTCCCGGTCAGCAGCAGGGCGAACAGCCGCTGGGCCGCCTCGGTCACGTGCCGCAGCCACCTGCCGCGCGGCGGTCTGGGGAGCATGAAGTACGACAGGTTCGCCAGCGAGAACGGCAGCAGGAGCAGCCACAGCGCGATCGTCCTGCCGCCCGAGGTGAGGCCGCCCCACGCGTACGCCTCGCGGTGGCGGGTGCCGGGCACGTCCACGTGCTCCCCGTGCGGCCTGCCGTCCACCGACCAGCGCCGGTAGAACCCGGTGGTGCCGTCGCCCGCGACGATCCGGGGATGGGGATGGTTCAGCATGCCCTCGGGGGGCGTGCCGGAGACGCCGTGCACGCGTAGCTCGGTCACACCTTCGCAGGTCTCGTCGAGGAAACCGTCCATGCCGCCATGGTCCCGCCGGGCGGCGGCTACGTACAGTCACGACTTGGTGGCGCCCGCGGTGAGGCCCGTGATCAGGTGGCGCTGGACGAGCAGGAAGACGGCGCCGGCGGGGATGGCGATGAGCACGGCGGAGGCCGTCATCAGCCCCCAGTCCGACCAGTGTTGCCCGATGAACTGCTGCAGCCCCACCCCCAGCGTGCGCTTGTCCTCCTGCGTCATGAACACCGTGGCGTACCCGACCTCGCCCCAGGCCGTCATGAAGCAGTAGAAGGCCGTCACCGCGATCCCCGGCCGGGCGAGCGGGAGCACCACGCGCCAGAAGGTGCCGAACGGGGTCAGCCCGTCCACCATCGCGGCCTGGTCGATCTCCACCGGCACCGTGTCGAAGTAGCTCTTCATCATCCAGGCGCAGAACGGCACCGCGATCGTCATGTACGCGATCACCAGGCCGGGGATCTGGTTGAGCAGCCCCAGCCCGGCCATCAGGTTGTAGAGGGGAACGATGAGGATGGCGACCGGGAACATCTGGGTGATCAGCAGCAGCCACATCACGGAGCGGTGCCCGGGGAAGCGGAACCGGCTGACCGCGTACCCGGTGGTCGCCGCGAGGAACACCCCGGCCAGCATGGTCAGACCGGCGGTGAGCACGCTGTTGAGCAGCCACTGCGGGAACTCGGTCGCGGTGAGCACGCGCACGTAGTTGTCGAGCGAGGAGTGGTTGAAGAGCTGCAGCTCGGTCGAGAGCCAGCCGTCGCGCGGCTTGAGCGAGGTGAGCACCAGCCACACGACGGGGAAGAGCGAGATGGCCACGGCGAGCAGGAGCCCGGCGTGCAGGCCGATCGAGGCCAGCGGGCCGCGTTCGCCGCGCCCTCGGGGGGTTGAGCTCACCAGGGATCTCCTTGACCGCGCAACGTGCGGCGGTAGCCGACCGCCAGCACCACCAGCATGAGCAGGATGATCACGCCCCAGGCCGCCGAGCCCGCGTAGTCGCGGATGCCGGTGAAGGCCTCCCGGTAGGCGTAGGTGACCAGGATCTCGGTCTCGCTGCCTGGGCCGCCCCTCGTCACCAGGAAGATGATGGGGAACATGTTGAACGTCCAGATCGTGCCCAGCAGGATCACGGTGGACGACACCTGGCGCAGCCCGGGCAGCGTGATCGCCCTGAACCGCTGCCAGGCGCCGGCGCCGTCCACCTCGGCCGCCTCGTAGAGCTCGGCCGGGATCGACTGCAGGCCGCCGAGCAGGGCGACCATCATGAACGGCACCCCGATCCACACGTTCACCGCGATCACCGCGATCTTGGCGGTGGTCGGGTCGTCCAGCCAGCCCACGCCGGACAGGCCCGCCGTCTTGAGCAACCCGTTGATCACGCCGTAGTCGCTGTTGTAGAGGTAGCGCCAGATGAAGGCCGCGACGAAGGCGGGCACCGCCCAGGGCAGGATCAGCAGCACCCGGTAGACGGATCTCCACCGCAGTCTGCGGTTGAGCATCACGGCCAGGCCGAGCCCGATGCCGTAGTGCAGCGCCACGCAGGCCACCGTCCACACCACGGTCCAGACGAGCTTGTCCCAGAACAGGCTCGAGGTCAGGATCCGCAGGTAGTTGTCCAGGCCGACGAACTCGTAGGTGGCCGGGATGACGTTCACCCCGATGGTGCGGCCGATGTTCGCCTCGGTGGCGTCCGTCAGCGACAGGTACACCCCGCGCGCCAGCGGCCAGCCGATCAGCACCGCCATCACGACCAGCACCGGCGCGATCATCGCCCACGCGTACCAGTGGGCCGCGAGCGAGCGCCGCAACCGTCCAGGCTTGTCGCCGTGACGGCCGCGGGCGCCCTCACCCGCGGCCGTCACCCGTCCGGTCGAGACCGCCACCGGTCAGCTCCAGTCCTTCATGATCCCGTGGTACTGCTCGTCGACCTTCTTGAGCATGTCCGCGGGTGCGGACTTGCCGCCGACGAGCGCCTGGTAGCCCTCCAGCAGCGGCTGGAACAGCTGCCCGCCCTCGGGGATCCACGGCCGCGGGACGGCGGTGTCCATGATCGGCTTGAAGACGGCCACGTCTGGGTTGCGCTGCACGTCAGGCTTGGCATAGGCGGAGGTACGGGTCGGCAGGAGGCTGATCTCCTTGGCGATCTTCGCCTGGGCGTCCACCGTGGTCATGAAGCGGACGAACTCGTAGGCGGCCGGGATGTTCTTCGACCCGGCGTAGATGGCCAGGTTCCAGCCGCCCGTGGGGGCTCCGGCCTTGGCGGAGCCGGCCGGGACCGGCGCGATGCCGAGGTTCTTCTTGTCCTTGAACTCCTTGCCCTGGTAGATCTCCGACAACGACCACGGCCCGTTGTAGATCATCGCCGCCTTGCCCTCTTTCAGGGCGGTCATCGCGTTGGCGTAGCTCTCCGTGGTCGCGGGCTTGGGCGCGGCGCCCGAGCTGATCAGGTCGGCCACGGTCTGGATCGCCTGCACGTTCTGCGGCGAGTTGATCAGGATCTTCTTGTTCGCCACGTCGAGCAGGTCCCCGCCCTCGCCGTAGATGAAGGGGAGCAGGAAGTAGGAGTCGACGTTGAGCGCGAGCCCTTCCGCGCCGGTCTTGGCCTTGACGTCGAGCGCGGCCTGCTTCAGCTCCGCGATCGTCTTCGGCGGCTCCTCGTGCCCGGCCTCCTTCAGCAGCCGCTTGTTGTAGATCAGCGCCAGGGTGTCGGTGACCTGCGGCACGGCGTACGTCTTGCCGTTGTACTTGGTGCTGCTCAACGGGCCGGGCAGGAAGTCGGCCTCCCCGTCCACCGCCCGCGTGCCGTCCAGCGGCTGCAGATAACCCAGCGACGCGAACTGCGACGTCCACGCCACCTCCGACCGGATCACGTCCGGCGCGCCCGCCCCCGCCTGCGCCGCCGTCTGGAACTGGCCCTGCGCCTGGTCCGACGGCACGTTCACATATTTGACCTTGACCTGGGGGTACTTCGCCTCGAACTCTTTGATCAACGCCTGGAACGTCGGCCCCTCGCTGTCCGGGCGCGTCGTGTCCCACCAGGTGATCTCGCCACTGACCTTCGACGGGTCGGAAACGGACGCGGCGGGAGGAGCCGTCCCTCCACCGCCGCCACAAGCGGAAAACATCAGAGTGGATGCCGCAACGACCGCTGCGGCGGGTAAGAGTCGTCGCATGTCCTTCTCCTCTTGGTTTCGAGAGGTGGGGAACACGCCGGACGTTACGCCGACATGACGCTCGGAGAAAGATGGGTTCGTAAGGATTCTGCAAGTTGTTACATTGGCCCGCGACGGCGGGCGCTCGGCCGCAGTACGCCGTGTCCGCCGACGTTTTCGCAGGCCGTCCCCTATTGTGGACCCTTGCTCACCGGGCGGCCGGCGGTTGTTTCGCCAGGGATTGATTCGGACGGTTTCAGAAATT
This sequence comes from Nonomuraea sp. NPDC049400, assembly GCF_044466425.1. Lineage (NCBI taxonomy): Bacteria > Bacillati > Actinomycetota > Actinomycetes > Streptosporangiales > Streptosporangiaceae > Nonomuraea > Nonomuraea sp. NPDC049400. The sequence goes on along the minus strand of NZ_JBITMP010000018.1, from coordinate 137,063 downwards.
TCCAGAAAGGACTGCAAGGCGTCGTGATCGGTGAGGGCGAGGCGAGGGCGCACTGGATCGACCGGGACACGGTGGCGTGGCAGGTCGACCCGTCGTTCCGGCACTCCCTGACCTTCGGCGCCGGGGTAATCCGCCTGACCTCCGGGACGCTGAGCGACGAGCAGCGGGGCAGGTGGCCGCACCTGGCGTCGTACACCGCGCTGAAGGTGGACCCGCGCGACGCCGGTCTGGTGCGTGCGGCGCTGCGCGAGCGGGTCGTGGCCGAGGAGCGGGACGCCTCGGGCGCGGTGGTGGCGGCCACGGGCGTGCAGATCCCCGGCGTGCTCGACGACCTCTACGCCGCGGCTGCCCGCGCCAGGCTCGGTCCGGCGGGCCGGGTGTTCCCGAAGTTGTCGCTCTGGGCGCCGACCGCGCGCAAGGTCGAGCTGGCCCTGTACGGCTCCGGCGGCGGGTGGTGGCCGCGCCGGGGCGCCGGCGCGCGCACGCTCCATCCCATGCGGCGCGACGACGAGAGCGGCGTCTGGTCGGTACGCGGGCTGCCGACGTGGTGGGGCCGCGAGTACACCTTCCTCGTCACGCTGCACTCGGGGACGAACGAGGTCACCGACCCGTACGGCCTGGCCGTGACGCCCGACGGCGGGCGCAGCAGGCTCGTCGACCTGGACAGCCCCGCGCTCAAGCCGCCCGGCTGGGACCGCCTCGCCAAGCCCCCGGCTGTCCCCCAGCACCGGGCGTCGATCTACGAGCTGCACGTGCGCGACTTCTCCGCCTCCGACACGAGCGTGCCGGTCGGGCTGCGCGGCACGTACGCGGCCTTCTGCGCGGACTCCGCGGGGATGCGGGAGCTGCGGGCGCTGGCCGAGGACGGGCTGACGCACGTGCACCTGCTGCCGGTCTTCGACTTCGCCACGGTCCCCGAGCGCAGGTCCGGCAGGATCGAGCCGGACTGCGACTTCGCCGCGCTGCCGCCCGACTCCGAGCGGCAGCAGGAGTGCGTGGCGCGCACGGCCGCGACCGACTCCTTCAACTGGGGGTACGACCCGCTGCACTACACGGTGCCCGAGGGCTCGTACGCGACGGACCCCGACGCGAGGATCAGGGAGTTCCGCGGCATGGTCGCCGCGCTCAACCGGGCCGGGCTGCGCGTGGTGATGGACGTGGTCTACAACCACACGCACTCCGCCGAGGTGCTCGGCCCGATCGTGCCCGGCTACTACCACCGGCTGCTGGAGGACGGGCGGGTGGCCGACTCCACCTGCTGCGCCAACACCGCGCCCGAGCACACGATGATGGGCAAGCTGGTCGTCGACTCGGTCGTCACCTGGGCGAGACAGTACAAGATCGACGGTTTCCGCTTCGACCTCATGGGCCACCACCCGAAGGCCGGCCTCCTCGCCGTCCGCCGCGCCCTCGACGAGCTGACCCCCGGCAAGGACGGCGTGGACGGCAGGTCGATCATCCTGTACGGCGAGGGCTGGAGCTTCGGCGAGGTGGCCGGCGACGCCAGGTTCGAGCAGGCCACGCAGGCGAACCTGGCGGGGACCGGCATCGGGACGTTCACCGACAGGCTGCGCGACGCGGTGCGCGGCGGCAGCCCGTTCGACCCCGACCCCCGCGTGCAGGGGTTCGGCTCGGGGCTGGCGGGCGCGCCCAACGGGTCCCCCGCCAACGGCACGGCCGAGCAGCAGCGGGCCAGGCTCGCGTACTACGCCGACCTCGTCAGGATCGGGCTGACCGGCAGCCTGCGCGACTACGTGCTGCCGTCCGGGAAGAAGGGCTCCGAGATCTCCTACAACGGCTCCCCCGCCGGCTACACGGCCGCGCCGGGCGAGGCGGTGGCGTACGTGGACGCGCACGACAACGAGACGCTCTTCGACGCGCTGGCGTACAAGCTGCCGCAGCGGACGCCGATGGCCGACCGGGTGCGCATGCAGGTGCTGTCGCTGGCCACGGTGCTGCTGGCGCAGGGGACGGCGTTCGTGCACGCGGGCAGCGAGCGGCTGCGCTCGAAGTCCCTCGACCGCAACTCCTACGACTCCGGCGACTGGTTCAACCGGCTGCTGTGGGACTGCGCCTCCGGGAACGGGTTCGGCGCGGGCCTGCCGCCCAGGGCCGAGAACGAGGACCGGTGGCCGTACGCCAAACCGCTGCTGGCGGACCCGGCCCTGAAGCCTGGCTGCGCGGAGATCGACGACTGCCGGGCCCGGTTCGGGGAGCTGCTGCGGATCAGGGCGTCGTCGCCGGCGTTCGCGCTGGGGTCGGCGGACGAGGTGCGCCGGCGGCTGTCGTTCCCCGCGTCGGCCGAGGGGGTGATCACGATGCACGTGGACACGGCCGGGCTGGATCCGCGGTGGTCGTCGGTCACCGTGGTCCTCAACGCCACCCCGTCCGCATGTGGCCAGGTCGTGGAGCCGCTGGCGGGGCAGGCGGTGTCGCTCCACCCCGTGCACGCGGCCTCCGTCGATCCCGTCGTACGAGAGTCGGCCTTCGCCCCGGCCACCGGCACGCTGACGGTGCCGGGCCGCACGGTGGCGGTGTTCGTGTGCGGGCTGCGATAAGTGCCCTCGGCAAATCGTGCATCGGATATGGGTGCGACATCCCGACTTGAGGGAACAGTAACCAGGAATGCACATCACTGGCGTTGGCGGTCGCCGCAGCGCAGACTGGACAGACGGCGATCGCGTGGAGCAGTGGAGCACCCGTGGACAATCAGCTTGATCACATGCCGGTCCTGTCCCGCGGCAGACATCGCAACCCGAAACGCGGTGCCTGCTTCATGGAGCTGGCCTCCTACCTCGCGGGGGAGCGGTGGAGCGACCATCCGGCCTGCACCCACCCATTGCTGGCCGCCCTCGCCCGCCTGGTCAACGACAACACCAGCGACGAAAGCCGCGCCAAGCTCGTCCGGCTCGTGCCGTCCATCATCGGCCTGGCCAGCGACGACCTGAGGGTGGACGCGCAGATCGCGCTGCGCTGCGCCACGACGGCCCTGCCGGTGGCGGCGGCCGAGCGCCAGCTCGCGCTGGCGGTGTCGGTGCTGGCGGCGGAGGAGATGCGGGCCCGGCTCGACGGCGCCCCGTCGGGGAGGCTCAGTGAGCTGAGTCGCCGGGCGATGGAGGAGGTGCCGCACGCGGCCGAGCAGGCCCGCCGCTTCAGCCGCGCGGCCAGGATCACGGAGAAGGGCTTCCGCCGGTACGCGGCGCCGAACGCGGTGCAGCTGTCGGTGGTGGGCATCGTCCAGGCCTGCATCCCCGACCCGGACGCGCTGCTGCGCCGGCTCCTGGAAGAGGCGATCGACGACTGCACCGCCCTCATCCACACCCCGGAACCCGCCGCCTCGGCCCCGGTCCACGCCTGACCGTTTCTGCGGCGGCGCCCGCCCGGCGGGTGCCGCCGCCTACGCTTCGAACAGCTCGGCGGGGTCGAACGACACGGGGAAGGGCTTGGTCAAGGTCAGCGTCTCTCCTGCCTTGGCCTGGCTGACCGTCTCATAGCCGTCCGGGCCCAGCTCGAGCACCTCGACCTGCGGAATGTCAGCGCCTTCTATCTCGACCCTGATGAACACTTCGATGCCGGCTTTGGCGTATTTCGGAGGTTGGATCTCGTAGTCTCGTCGGCGATCGCCCAGCCCCGGGCTGACGACCTCGGCCACCGCCGCGACATCCGCGGCCTGGAAGACAACCGTCCGGTCCATGACCAGGTCGCGAGGTAGCACCGCGATGTCGGGGGTGAGGCCGTCCTCTCCCACGCTCAGGTTGACCGTCTCAACCACCACGAGATCCGACTTCGCCGCCTTTGCCGCTGCAGCGAGGACCGCGCGCAAGCCACCAGCGCACAGCGCATGCAGCGCCGCGGGCACAGGGCTGATCACAAGACTCCCGTCGATCAACTCGATGCGCTCCCCGGCCTCGGGCAGCTTGAGCCAGTCATCGAGGGTGTAACCGGTGACCTGACCGACTGGGAACAGGAGGGTCCGCATGGGCGGCGGATGCGCGACCAGCCAACCTTCAATCGGCTGAGAACTCATGTTGTGCGCCTTCCCGCGACCACAGCGAGTGACGCGACGACATTACACTCGCTTGACCCGCCAGACGTCCATTTCACGAACCCGCTTCTTCGCAGGTCAGGGAAGCCTGGCCTTCGTTGCGGATCTTGGTGATGTGTGCCTACATTTCCGATGAAATATCGGAACTGGAGGCATTTCATGACGATTGAGCTGACTCGACCATATTCGCCGGAAAAGCATCACAGTCACCGTGATGTCACCGGTGGATGGTTGCGGCCCGCGGTGTTCGGGGCGATGGACGGGCTGGTGTCCAATCTCGCGTTGATCGCCGGAGTCGTGGGCGCCGCCGGGGCCGGGCGAGGGGCGGTGCTGGCCGGGTTCGCGGGGCTGGTCGCCGGGGCCTGCTCGATGGCGGCCGGTGAGTACACCTCCGTCAAGTCGCAGACCGAGTTGATGCGGGCCGAGATCGCCGTCGAGCGGCGGGAGCTGGCCCGCAACCCCGAGGGCGAGCAGGCGGAGCTGGCGGCGCTGTACCGGGCGCGGGGGCTCGACGACGACCTCGCACGGCGGGTGGCGGCGGGGCTGTCGGTCGATCCCGAGCAGGCGTTGCGGGTGCACGTGCGCGAGGAGCTGGGTGTGAATCCGGACGACCTGCCCTCGCCTTACGTGGCCGCCGCGTCGTCGTTCTGCGCGTTCGCGACCGGGGCGCTGGTGCCGCTCGTGCCGTTCCTGTTCGGGGCGTCCGGGCTGGTGCTGGCCGCGGTGGTGAGCGTGCTGGCGTTGTTCGGGTTCGGGGCGGCGGTGGCGCGGATGACGGCCCGGCCGTGGTGGCTGGGCGGGTTGCGGCAGCTCGCGCTGGGCGCGGGAGCCGCCGCCGTGACGTTCGGGCTCGGGCACTTGCTGGGCGTCACCGTCTCATGACGCGCCGCGGGTTCACGGGCGGGTGGCGGCGGCCAGCTTGACGCCGAGCGCGATGAGGGCGGCGCCGGCCAGGCCGTCCACCACCCGGCGTACGGCGGGACGGGCGAAGCTGCGCCAGAGAAATCATGCCGTCCACCTTACGAGCACCCGGCCCTCCGGGATCAAGGTGGACCGCTCCCACGTCCAGGTCGGCACGGTGATCATCTCGGCCGGACGGTCGAGGTGGACGGGCGTGTCGAGGAGCGCGGAGTGCGGGGTGAGCGGCAGGCCGCCCTCCGGGATGACGACGCTGTCGAGCGGCGTGCGCAAAGTCGGGCCGTCCGGCTCGTCGAGCTCGCTGCGTACCCAGGTGTCCTCACCGTCGAAGGACGTGAACGCCAGCGCCCCGCCGGGGGCGGCGCTGGAGTGGCGCAGCGCCCCGGCGGGCAGCCATCCGTGATGCCCGGCGCGGTAGGTGATGCCGGAGACGCACAGCTCGCCCTCCAGCAGCACGAACTCCTCCCCCGCCAGGTAGTGCCCGTGTTCGGCGCGGGCCCAGAACGGCGGGAAACGCACGAGCGAGGCCGAACCGTCCAGTGGGGCCTGCCGCACCGGAAGGTTGGCGCCGGGAATCAGGAAGTCGCGGGCGGGCAGCTCCGCGTCGAGCAGGTCGACCAGCACGTCAGCGCCTGCGCCGCCGCTTCTTGAAGATGGCGCGCAAGGTCAGCGCCACCACGACGAGCACGATCTGGCCGCCGATCACGATGCGGTTGACGTCGACGGCCGGCCGCCACTGGACATCGCCGTTCTTGATCACGAACACGCCCGCGGGCGTGGCGCTGAGGCCGAAGCCGCCGCCGCTGCCCGCGTTGTCCTCGCCCCTCTCGTCCTTGCCCTGCCCCTGCCCTCCGCCGCCTCCGTGGAGGACCCGGGCGACCGGGATGACGATGAGGTCGCCCTGCTGGACCGGCTCGCCGAAGACGCGTCCGACGGTCGCGGTGTCCTTCGCCTGCTCGACCACCTTCATGATGTCCATTCCCCCATCGTTACCCCGGATCGCCCGCCTGGCCACCTCAGTCGAACGTGGTGGAGATCTCGTGCCAGCCGCCCGGCGCGATCTTCTCGGCCGGCTCGGGCCCCCAGGAGCCCTTCTCGTACGGCAGCGGCGGCTCCGGCAGGTCGAGCACCCGCTGGACGATCCGCCACGACTCATCCACCAGGTCGAACCTGGCGAACCGCCGCGGGTCGCCGCTGATGGCGTCGGTCATGATGCGCTCGTAGGCGGCCTCCATCGGCCCGAGCACCTTGGTGAAGTCGACGCTGACCGGCACCGGCCTGGTGTGCTGCTTGCCCGGCTCCTTGGCCAGCAGGTCGAAGGTGACCCCGGCGTCCGGCTGGAGCCGGAACCTGATGAGGTTGGGGCTGGCGGGCGCGTCGCCGCCGCGGAACATCGTCACCGGCGGCCTGCGCAGCTCGGCGACGATCTCCAGGTCGGTGGTCGGCAGCGCCTTGCCCGAGCGGATGCACCAGGGCACGCCGGCCCAGCGCCAGTTGTCGACGTAGGCGCGCAGGGCGACGAACGTCTCGGTCGTGGAGCCGGGGCGCACGCCGTCGGTGTCGAGGTAGCCGGTGTACTGGCCGCGTACGACGTCGGACGGGTCGATGGCCTGGACGGCGCGCAGCACCCGCCACTTCTCGTCGAGCTGGGCCCGGGCGTCGGTGGACGGCGGCGGGTCCATGGCGAGAATGGCCAGCAGCTGGAGCAGGTGATTTTGCACCACGTCGCGGACGGTGCCGTTGGCGTCGTAGAAGGCTCCGCGGTCGCGCACGTCGAAGTCCTCGGCCATGGTGATCTGCACGCTGCGGACGTGGCTGCGGTTCCAGATGGGCTCGAGCAGGGTGTTGGCGAACCTGAAGACCATGAGGTCCTCGACCGGCTCCTTGCCCAGGAAGTGGTCGACGCGCCGAAGGTGGTCCTCGTCGAAGTGCTTCAGCAGCTCGTCGTTGAGCGCGCGGGCGGAGTCGAGGTCGTGGCCGAACGGCTTCTCCACGACGAGCCTGGCGTTCTGGTTGAGCCCCACCCCGGCCAGCCCCTCGGCGACCGCGGCGAACAGCGCCGGCGGGACCGCGAGGTAGTGGACGAGGAAGCCCTTGCCCGCCACCTCCTCACGCAGCCTGGCGAACGTCTCGGGGTCGCGGTAGTCGCCCGCGACCAGCCGCAGGTTGCCGGCCAGCTTGTCGAAGGCCGCGTCGTGCACGCCGCCGACGGCCTCGCGGGCGTGCTCGCGCAGCCCGTCGAGGTCCATGTCGGTCTTGGCCACGCCGATGACGGGCAGGTCGAGGCGGCTGTCGGCGGTGAGGCGGTAGAGGGCGGGCAGGATCATCTTGCGCGCGAGGTCGCCGGTGACGCCGAACAGCACCAGCGCCCCCGCCCGCTCCGTGCCGTGCGCGTGCCCGCCCCTGGACGCGTGGCCCATGTCAGACGCGCCTTCCGCGCAGCTCGCGGTATTTCCGGACGAGCTGCTCGGTGGAGGCGTCGGGGAACGTGGTGGGCGGCTCGTCGGAGGTGAGCGCGGGCGCCAGGTCGAGCGCCATCTTCTTGCCCAGCTCGACGCCCCACTGGTCGAAGGAGTCGACCCCCCAGATGACGCCCTCCACGAACACGATGTGCTCGTAGAGCGCGACGAGCTGGCCGAGCGTCGAAGGGGTCAGCTTGGGGGCGAGGATCGTGGAGGTGGGCCGGTTTCCCGGCATCACCTTGTGCGGCACGATGTCGGGCGGGGTGCCCTCGCCGGCGATCTCCTCGGCCGTCTTGCCGAACGCCAGCGCCGACGTCTGGGCGAGGAGGTTGGCGGTGAGCTGGTCGTGCATGCCCTCGCGGTCGTCGAACGGCTCGGCGAAGCCGATGAAGTCGGCCGGCACGAGGCGGGTGCCCTGGTGGAGGAGCTGGTAGAAGGCGTGCTGCCCGTTGGTGCCCGGCTCGCCCCAGAAGATCTCGCCGGTGTCGACCGGCACGGGGGTGCCGTCGGCGCGCACGGACTTGCCGTTGGACTCCATGGTGAGCTGCTGCAGGTAGGCGGGGAAGCGGTGCAGCCGCTGGCTGTAAGGCAGCACGGCGCGGGTCTCGGCGCCGAAGAAGTCGGCGTACCAGATGCCGAGCAGGGCCATCAGCACCGGCATGTTGGCCTCGAACGGGGCGGTGCGGAAGTGCTCGTCGACGGTGTGGAAGCCGGCCAGCATCTCGCGGAACCGGTCGGGCCCGATCGCGATCATCAGGGACAGGCCGATGGCGCCGTCGTAGGAGTAGCGGCCGCCGACCCAGTCCCAGAAGCCGAACATGTTGTCGGTGTCGATGCCGAACTCGGCGACCTTCGCGGCGTTGGTGGAGACGGCCACGAAGTGCTTGGAGACCGCGTCCTCGCCCAGGGCCTCGACCAGCCAGCGGCGGGCGACCCTGGCGTTGGTGAGCGTCTCGAGCGTGGTGAACGTCTTGGAGCTGACCACGAACAACGTGGTCGCCGGGTCGAGGCCGGCGAGGTTGCCGGTGATGTCGGCCGGGTCGATGTTGGAGACGAACCTGGCCGTCACGCCCGCGTCGGCGTAGTCGCGCAGCGCCTCGTAGGCCATGGCGGGGCCCAGGTCGGAGCCGCCGATGCCGATGTTGACCACGGTCTCGATCGGCTTGCCCGTGGCGCCCTTCCACTCCTTGGACCTGACCCGGCCGGCGAAGGCGCTCATCTTGTCGAGCACGGCGTGCACGTCGGCGATCACGTCCTGCCCGTCCACGACCAGCCCGGCGTCACGGGGCATGCGCAGCGCGACGTGGAGGACGGCGCGGTCCTCGCTGACGTTGATGTGCTCGCCGCCGAACATGGCCGAGATCCGCTCGCGCAGCCCCGCCCGCTCGGCGAGGGCCACAAGCAGCTCGATCGTCTCCCCGGTGGCGCGGTGCTTGGCGTAGTCGAGGTGGAGGTCGCCGGCGGTCACGGTCATGCGCCCGGCCCGGCCCGGGTCCTCGGCGAACAGCTCGCGCAGATGCTTGCCCGCCAGCTCCTCATGGTGCTTGCCGAGAGCCGCCCACTCCTGGCTCTGGGTGATGTCGCCGTTCACGCTTCCTCCTCGTGTCGCCAAACCGGATCATCATTGTCCCTGCCAACCCGTACCCAGCGAGGTTGATTCCTCGCACGGCGGAGCGGACTCTTTAAGACCTCAGTGGGATTCGCGGCCCACGTGGTCGCCGCTGGAGCCGACGAGGAAGTCCAGGTCCGCGCCGCGGTCGGCCTGGGTGACGTGCTCGACGTAGAGTCGCTCCCAGCCGCGTACGGGCTTGGCGTGCCCGTTCGTCGCCGGCTGCCTGGCGGCCAGCTCGGCGTCGGGGATGTCCACGTCGAGCCTTCTCGCGGCCACGTCGAGCACGATCGGGTCGCCGGTGCGCACCTTCGCCAGCGGGCCGCCGGCCGCCGCCTCCGGCGCGGTGTGCAGGACGACCGTGCCGTACGCGGTGCCGCTCATGCGGGCGTCGCTGATGCGCACCATGTCGCGCACGCCCTTCTCCAGCAGCTTGGCGGGCAGCGGCAGGTTGCCGACCTCGGGCATGCCGGGGTAGCCCCTGGGGCCGCAGCCGCGCAGCACGAGGACCGAGGTCTCGTCGATGTCCAGGTCGGGCGAGTCCAGCCGGGCGTACACGTCCTCGATGCTGTCGAAGACGACGGCCCGGCCGCGGTGGCGCAGCAGCTCGGGCGAGGCGGCGGCGGGCTTGATCACCGCCCCGCCGGGGGCGAGGTTGCCGCGCAGGACGGCGATGCCGGCGTCGGGCAGCAGCGGATCGGCGCGGCGGCGGATGACGCTCTCGTCCCAGATCTCCGCGCCCGCGAGGTGATCGACGAGCGGCCGCCCGGTGACGGTGATCGCCTCCGGGTCGAGCAGGTCCTCGACCTCCTTCAGCACGGCCGCGAGGCCGCCCGCCCTGAACAGGTCGTCCATCAGGTGCCGCCCGGCCGGCTGGAGGTCCACGAGCAGCGGCACCGCCGAGCCCGTGCGGTCGAAGTCGTCCAGGGCGAGGTCCACGCCGAGGCGGCCGGCGACGGCGAGCAGGTGGACGACGGCGTTGGTGGAGCCGCCCACGGCGGCCAGGGTCACGATGGCGTTGAGGAACGAGCCCCTGGTCATCACCTGGCTCGGCCTGCGGCCCTGGGTGACCAGGTCCACGGCGAGGCGGCCGGTCTCGTGGGAGCGCTCGAGCAGGCGGCTGTCAGGGGCGGGGGTGCCCGCGGTGCCGGGCAGCGTCATGCCGAGCGCCTCGGCCATGCAGGCCATGGTGGAGGCGGTGCCCATCGTGTTGCAGTGGCCGCGGCTGCGGATCATGGACGACTCGGACTCCAGGAACGCCTCGCGGGAGAGCGTGCCCGCGCGGACCTCCTCGCTCAGGCGCCACACGTCGGTGCCGCAGCCGAGCGGCGCGCCGCGGAAGTGGCCGGTCAGCATGGGGCCGCCGGGCATCACGACGGCGGGCAGGTCCACGGAGGCGGCGGCCATGAGCAGCGACGGGATGGTCTTGTCGCAGCCGCCGAGCAGCACCACCCCGTCGACGGGGTTGGCGCGCAGCATCTCCTCGGTGGCCATGGCGGCCAGGTTGCGCCAGAGCATGGCGGTCGGGCGCACGTTCGTCTCGCCAAGTGAGACGACCGGCAGGTTGAGCGGGACGCCGCCGGCCTCCCAGACACCGTTCGCGACGCTCTCGGCGACCTCGTTCAGGTGGGAGTTGCACGGGGTGAGGTCGGAGGCGGTGTTGGCGATGGCGATGTGCGGCTTGCCGCCCTCGAACGCCTCACGCGGCAGGCCGCGCCGCATCCACGCCCGATGGATGTAGGAGTTGCGGTCGTTTCCCGAATACCAGAGCGAACTCCTCAAGGCCATGTACGGCACCCTATCGGGCACGTTGGGGATTCAGCACGCGCTGTGGAGGAAGCTCCAGGGGCATGGACCATATCGACGCGTACTGGCGGGCGGCGAACTACCTGTCCGTCGGGCAGATCTACCTGCTGGACAATCCCCTGCTCAGCGAGCCGCTGCGGCCCGAGCACGTCAAGCCCCGGCTGCTCGGTCACTGGGGCACCACGCCCGGGCTGAACTTCTGCTTCGCCCATCTCAACCGGGTGATCAAGGAACGGGACCAGGACATGATCTACATCGCCGGTCCCGGGCACGGCGGCCCCGCCGCGGTGGCGCACTCGTGGCTGGAGGGCTCGTACTCGGAGCGCTATCCGGACCTCTCGCAGGACGTGGAGGGCATGCGGCGGCTGTTCCGCCAGTTCTCCTTCCCCGGCGGGGTCCCGAGCCACGTCGCCCCCGAGACGCCCGGCTCGATCCACGAGGGCGGGGAGCTGGGCTATTCGCTCGCGCACGCGTACGGGGCCGCGTTCGACAACCCGGACCTGGTCGTGGCGTGCATCGTCGGCGACGGCGAGGCCGAGACGGGCCCGCTCGCGGCGAGCTGGCACTCCAACAAGTTCCTGGACCGCGAACGCGACGGCACCGTGCTGCCCATCCTCCACCTGAACGGCTACAAGATCGCCAACCCGGCCGTGCTCGCCCGCATCCCCGAGGCGGAGCTGCTCAAGCTCATGGAAGGGTACGGCTACCGCCCCCACCTGGTGGGCCCCGACCACGGGGAGATGGCCCGCGCGCTGGACACCGCGTTCGACCAGATCGCCGCCTACAAGCGGGGCGAGGCCGACCGGCTACCGATGATCGTCCTTCGCACGCCGAAGGGGTGGACGGGGCCGCGCGAGGTGGACGGCAAGCAGGTCGAGGGCACCTGGCGGGCGCACCAGGTGCCGCTGGCCAAGGTCCGCGAGAACCCGTCCCACCTGGCCATGCTCGAGGAGTGGCTGCGCTCGTACCGGCCGGAGGAGCTGTTCGACTCCGGCGGCAGGCCCGTGAAGGAGATCCTGGACACCGTGCCGCGCGGCACGCGCAGGATGAGCGCGAACCCGCACGCCAACGGCGGCGAGCTGCTCGTGCCGCTGCGGCTGCCCGACTTCCGCAGGCTGGCGGTCGAGGTCAAGTCGCCCGCCACGCAGTCGAGCGAGCCGACGCGGGTGCTGGGCGGGTTCCTGCGCGACGTGATCGCCGCGAACCCCCGGACGTTCCGGCTGATGGGCCCGGACGAGACCGAGTCGAACCGGCTGTCGGAGGTGTTCGAGGCCACGGACCGGGCGTGGAACGCCGAGATCCTCCCGACGGACGAGCACCTGGGCGCCGGCGGGCGGGTGATGGAGGTGCTCAGCGAGCACCTGTGCCAGGGCTGGCTGGAGGGCTACCTGCTGACCGGCAGGCACGGGCTGTTCAACTGCTACGAGGCGTTCATCCACATCGTGGATGCCATGTTCAACCAGCACGCCAAATGGCTGGAGTCGTCGCAGAAGATCCCGTGGCGGCGGCCGGTGGCGTCGCTGACGTACCTGCTGTCGTCGCACGTGTGGCGGCAGGACCACAACGGGTTCAGCCACCAGGACCCGGGCTTCCTCGACGTGGTGGTGAACAAGAAGGCCTCGGTGGTGCGCGTCTACCTGCCGCCGGACGCGAACACGCTGCTGTCGGTCGCCGACCACTGCCTGCGCTCGCGCGACTACGTCAACGTGATCGTGGCGGGCAAGCAGCCGGTGCTGGACCTGTTCACGATGGAGGAGGCCGTCGCGCACAACACGCGCGGCCTGGGCATCCTGCCGTGGGCCTCCACCGACGACGGCGCCGAGCCGGACGTGGTGCTGGCCTGCGCGGGCGACGTGCCCACGCTGGAGACGCTGGCCGCCGCCGCGCTGCTGCGCGAGCACGTGCCCGCGCTGAAGGTACGGGTGATCAACGTCGTGGACCTCATGCGGCTCCAGCCGCCGTCGGAGCACCCGCACGGCATGCCGGACGCCGAGTTCGACACCCTCTTCACCAGGGACAAGCCGGTCATCTTCGACTTCCACGGCTATCCATCGCTGATCCACCAGCTCACCTACCGCCGCCACAACCACGGCAACATCCACGTGCGCGGCTACAAGGAGGAAGGCACCACGACGACGCCGTTCGACATGGCCATGCTCAACGACATCGACCGCTACCACCTCGTCATGGACGTCATCGACCGCGTGCCGGGGCTCGGCGCCACCCAGGCTCATCTGCGCCAGCGCATGAGCGACGCGCGGCTGCTGGCGCGCGCCCACACGCGTGACCACGGCGAGGACACCCCGGAGATCAGGTCGTGGACGTGGCCGGACGCATCCTCGTGCTGAACACGGGCTCGTCGTCCGTCAAGTACGAGCTCGTGGACATGCGCACCCGTGAGCGCCCGGCCAGGGGGCTGGTCGAGCGCATCGGCGAGGAGCGTGGCCGGCTCACGCACCGCACCGGGGACGGGCAGCCGTACGTGCGGGAAGGCCCGTTTCCCTCGCACAGTGAGGGGCTGGACGCGGTCATGAAGGCGTTCGAGGCGGCGGGGCCGCGGCTGGCCCCCGTCGCGGTCGGGCACCGCGTCGTGCACGGCGGGACCAGGTTCACCGAGGCCGTGCTCATCGACGACGAGGTGATCGACGCGATCGAGGAGCTGGCGCCGCTCGCTCCCCTGCACAACCCGGTCAACCTCGCCGGCATCCGGGTCGCGCGCACGGCCTTCCCCGGGGTGCCCCAGGTGGCGGTGTTCGACACCGCGTTCCAGCTCACGCTGCCGCCCGAGGCGTACACGTACGCGGTGCCGCGGGACTGGCGCGAGCGGCTCGGCGTGCGGCGCTTCGGCTTCCACGGCACCTCCTGCGCGTACGTCTCCCGCCGCGCCGCCGCGCTCCTCGGCCGCGACCTGGCCGGGCTGAACCTGATCGTGCTGCACCTGGGCAACGGCGCCAGCGCGACCGCGATCTCCGGCGGGCGCAGCCTCGACACCTCGATGGGCATGACGCCCCTGGAGGGGCTGGTCATGGGCACGCGCTCGGGCGATGTGGACCCCGCGCTCGGGGGCTACCTGGCGCGGGTGGACGGGATGGACGCGGGGCGGGCGGAGAGCGCGCTCGACCGCCGCGGCGGCCTGCTGGCGCTCGCCGGGACGGGTGACATGCGTGAGGTACGCGCCCGCGACGACGCCGAGGCCCGGCTGGCCCTGGCGGTCTACACGCGGCGCATCCGCAAGTACGTCGGCGCCTACTACGCGCTGCTCGGGCGGGTGGACGCGATCGTGTTCACCGGCGGGGTCGGGGAGCACGACGCCGCCGGGCGCGGAGGTGGCCGTGCTCGTCATCCCCACGGACGAGGAGTGGGAGATCGCCAGCCAGGCGCTCGCCCTGCTCGGGTCGTGACGGGCCGGCCTGGTCTCATGACGGGCCGGCCACATCCTGGCGGCCGGCCGGGTCGTGGGTCCTGGGGACGGCGGGCACCCAGAAATCCACGGTCGTGCCCTCGCCGGGCGCGCCGCGGATGTCCCACCAGCCGCCCGCCGTCTCGGCCCGCTCGCGCATCTCGATCAGCCCGAAGTGCCCGTCCCGGTTCTCCCGGTTCGCGACCCCGATCCCGTCGTCGCGCACGCGTACGTGGACGCCGCCGTCGAGCGAGGCCAGCCGCACGCTGACGGTGTTCGCCCCGGCGTGCTTGCGCACGTTCGTCAGGGCCTCCTGGCAGATGCGGAACACGGTGATCGCGGCCTCCGCGGGCGGCTCGCCGTCCAGGTCGCACGCCAGCTCGTACGCCACGCCCGACATCTCCCGCTCCAGGTACGCGGCCAGTCCCTCCACCAGCCCGTCGCCCGGCGGTCGTAACCGGAAGACCAGGTCGCGCAGGCGCCCCACGGCGGCCTCGACGGCGTCGTCCAGCGAGCCGAGGGCGGCGGCGTGCTCCTCGGGCAGCCGCTCCCCCAGGGCGCGCAGCCGCATCCCGACCGCGACCATGGACTGGATGGTGTCGTCGTGCACGTCGGAGGCGATCCGGCGGCGCTCCCGCTCCTGGGCCTGGACCAGGTGGGCGAGCAGCAGGCCGCGCTCGTCCAGCGCCCCGGCCATGCTGCGCCGCTCGGTCAGGTCGCGCGTCACCTTGCCGTACCCGCACAGCTCGCCGCGCTCGCCGTACAGAGCGGTGATGACCACGCTCGCCCAGAACCTGGTGCCGTCCTTGCGCACCCGCCACCCCTCCTCCTCCCACCGGCCGTCGGCGGCGGCCGTCTCCAGCTCCATGGGAGGCTTGCCGGCCGCCACGTCCTCGGGCGGGTAGAAGACGGAGAAGTGGGTGCCGATGATCTCCTCGGCGGTGTAGCCCTTGATGCGCTGAGCTCCGGCGTTCCAGCTCACGATCCTGCCGCGGGGGTCGAGCATGAAGATGGCGTAATCGCGGATGCTCTGGACGAGCAACCTCATGTCCTCTTGCGGGAGGTCATCCACGGCCATACCGCAGCTTTTCACGACATGGCGGGAGGGCCCAAACCCTCGTCCTCGGGTTCAGGGTTCGGAGCGGCCGCTCTGGATCGGGGCGAGGCGGGGCGACAGCTCGCACCAAACCACCTTCCCGCCGTCTCGGGGCGAGATCCCCCAGCCGGTGGACAGCAGGCTGACGACGTGCAGCCCCCAGCCGTTGGCCGGACCGGGCTCACGCGGCTCGGGCAGCCGCTCCCCCGCGTCGCCCACCTCGACGCGCACCTGCGCCGCGCTGCCCCTCATCCGCAGGGACGGCGGGCCGTCGCCGTGCACGAGCGCGTTGGTCACGAGCTCGGACACCACCAGCAGGACATCCTCGTGATGGCCCTGGTAGCCGCACTCGGCCAGGGCCCGGCGGGCCATCCGGCGCGCCGCCGTGATGCTGCCTATCTCCTTCGGCAGGGGCGTGTCCACCTGGTACGGCCCCACCTCCTCGCTGCCCACCCCTCTACTGTCAGGTAACGCGGCACCCGATCACGAGACGCAACCGCTCCAGATCGCCTGATGCGGCTGGGGGACGCGGCATGGTGCAGATGCGTCAGTCGAGCAGCCCGTCCCTGCGGGCGAGCGCCACCGCTTCCAGCTTGGACCTGGCGCCCAGCTTCTCCAGGACGTGCTGAACGTGGTTGCGTACCGTGTTGCGGGCCACGCCGAGGCGTTCGCTGATCTCGAGCGTGCTGGCGCCCTCAGCCAACAGCAGCAGCGTCTCCCGTTCGCGAGCCGTCAGCGCCGACCCCAGCAGCCCGGCCCGCCCGGTCAGCCGGTCGAGCATCCCCGGCAGCAAACTGGGTGCGAGCACCACTCCGCCGGCCGCCACCTCCCGCACGGCCGACTCCAGCTCTCCCAGCCGGGACGACTTCACCACCAGCCCGGCGCCCCCGGCCGCCACCACCCTGGCCGCCACGGAAGCGGTCGCCTCGCCGGTCAGCACCAGCACTCGCGCCTTGGGCGCCGCCGCGGCGAGTCTTTCGATGGCCGTGATCCCGTCGCCGTCGGGCAGGCGCCGGTCGAGCACGACGACGTCGGGCTGGAACCTCCCGGTCTCGGCCACGGCCCCGGCGATGGTGCCGGTCTGAGCCACCACCTCGAGCCCGGGCGCCTTGCCGAGGGCCAGCCCGATGGCCTCGGCGACCATGGCGTGGTCCTCGACGAGAACGACCCGGATCGTGGGGGGAGTCGCCATCCTTCGTGCCTCTGTCCGTGGGTCCTGCTGCCGCACGGGCCGCCCCCGGGACGGCCGGCGCCACGAGCAGTGTCGCACGACCCGCCACGCGCCCGCACGACCTGCCCCCGGGCCCGCCCGAGCCCGCCCGAGCCCGCGGCACGCAACGGTCAGGACGCGGTCCAGCGCTACCGGTGTCGCCACTTGTGGGATATCGGGCGCCCCTTGAGCTTCGGGTGCTTGGTCTCCCAGTATCGCCAGCCCTCCACCCGGGCGGGCACGTTGGCTATTCCAGTGGCGACCTCGACCTCGCGGCACGTCCCGAGCACCTCCCAGGCCGACCAGCCGATGCGGTAGCCGAAGACCCGGTACCACATATTGCCGTACTTTCCTTTGCTGATCTCCCGCGTATATTCATGGCCGGTGAAGACCATGTGCCGCTCTTCGAGGTGCGGAAGCCCCAACTTGCGAAATTCCTGAACCAGGTCCTTCGTCTTGAACTTATGGGTGACTATCCATTTCCTCTCGAGCTCGGTCTCCAGGAACGCGAGTACTTCGTGCTCCCTCGTGACCGACACCGTCATCGTGCCGCCGGGACCGTCGATGTAGCGGGTGCGCGGCAGGAAGAAGTTTCGCGGCGAGAGCTCATGGACCTTGTAGAAGACATGCGGGTTGCACCTGCCGTGGTCGAAATGGCGGCGAGTGATGATATCGACGTCGGGGGTGGCCGTCTCTGTCGCGGTCTCTGTCGCCGTCTCCGTCACCGTGGCGGTCGGGGTCACCGTTGGAGTCACCGTCGGGGTCACCGTCGGAGACACTGTCGGAGTCGGAGCCACCGTCGGAGTGGGAGCCACCCGCGGGGTGGGAGTCGGGCTCGAGGTTCGGAGCGGGGTCAGGGTCGGCGTCACGACCCCGATGGGGACGTCGGGGGCGTTGTCGGCGTTCGCCGACGAGGTCGAGGTCGAGGTCGCGACCAGAGCCATGGAAAGGGAGCCGCAAATCGCCCTCTTCATCGCGTGACGTGCCGTAGGCCGGGCGGGCTTGGCTGTGGCTTTTGTCCGGACATTGGGCGTGAACATGTACCGTTCCTTTCGGAATCTGTCGCAATTGACCCGCAGGCCGGAATGCGGCCCGTACCGGCCGCCGAGCGGGCCGAACAAGATCGGTACGATGTTTGCAGTTGCCGCTGGCCCTGCCGCAACGCCACGCCGAAGGCGATTTCCCCGTGCCTGGAAAGAGCCGGTGAAAAAGTGTCATCAGCGGGTCGCGCCTTTGACAAAGACCCATCATGGCGACCCGGGCGCCGCACCGCCCGGCTTTGGAGGAGAATATCGGTTGTGTCCTCCGCGTCCTCAGTGCTGCGTCTCGCGCGGGCCGTCGTGTTCGCGACGGTCTGCGGCGCGGTGTCGGCGGGCGGGCACGCGCTGGCGGGCGGCGGTCTCGTGCCGTTCGAGGTCTACCTGGCCGGGGTGCTGGTGGCGCTCGGGCTCGCGTATCTGATCGACGGGCGCGAGCGCGGGCCGGCCGCCGTGCTGGTGGCGACCACGAGCACGCAGTTGGTGCTGCACCAGCTCTTCGAGCGGCTCGCGCCCGCCGCGGGAGCGGGCGCGGCGCACGGGCATCCCGCCCCCGGCATGACGCTGGTGCATCTCACGGTGGCCGCACTGACGGCGTGGTGGCTGCATCGGGGCGAGCGGGCGCTGTGGCTCATGATCCGCCTCTGCGCCGCGCCGCCGCCGCTCATCCGGCTGCTCGCCACCGTCCCACCTGAGGTCTGCGCGCCCTCGTGGCGGCCGGTGACCCCCACACTCCCCGTGTACGCCGGCAGGACCGTCTCCGGCGCGATCAGCAGGCGAGGCCCGCCCGGCGGGCCAAGGCACTTCGGCTGAAGTCCATGTCCCTTGGCGCGCCCCCGCGGGGGCGTACCCTTGCCTATGTCCGGACGGCGCCACGCGCGCGGCCGGACGATCGTTCTGGAGACCACCATGGCGTTCCTGCCACGTCACATCCTCGGGGCGGCGCTCGCGTGCGCCCTTGTCCTGATGTCCACCGCTTCCCCGGCGCTCGCCCACGACTCGCTCAAGAGCAGCTCGCCCGCCAAGAACGCGCAGGTCGGCTCGATCAAGGAGATCGAGCTCGAATACAGCGCCGGCGTCCGGTTCCCGTTCGTCGTGCTGCACGACACGGCGGGCAAGGCGGTGCCGCTCGGCAAGCCGCGGCTCGCCGGTCCGAAAGTGTTCGCAGACGTGCCCCAGCCACTCGCGCCGGGCTCGTACGTCATCGCCTGGCGCGTCGTTTCGTCCGACGGCCATCCCATTGAGGGCGAAATCCCCTTCAGCGTGAAAGGATCAGCTTCTCCATCGGCCTCGCCCTCGCGCTCCGGCGAGGGGTCAACGGTGAACACGCCGCCCCAGGCGGCCGCGCAGCCCACTGCGGCGGGCGAGCAGGGCGCGGCGTCGGCAGGTGTTCCCGGCTGGATCTGGGGCGGGCTGGCGGTGCTTGTCGTGCTGGGTGCGCTCGTCCTGCTCTGGAACGCGCGCCGCGGCTTGGATCGGGAGGAAGTGGATGCGGATTGAGCAAGCCAGGCAGATCGCCCGGCAGTGGGTGCAGGAGGAGGGCGCCGCGCTGCCGGGTTTCGAGGGTGCGTTCCTGACCGGGTCGGCCCTGTGGGCCGACCCGGGCGCGGAGCTGGCCCCGACCTCCGACGTGGACGTCGTCGTGGTCGCGGACCAGCCCGCCGGCCTGGGCAAATTCGCCTACAAGGGGGTTCTGCTCGAGGTCTCCTCCATTCCCGAGCTCGGCTCGGCGCACGACGTGCTGAGCGACTACCACCTGGCCGGCAGCTTCCACCTCCCGTGCGTGCTGGCCGACCCGTCCGGGCGGCTGACCGAGCTCCAGCGGGTGGTCTCGCGCGACTTCGCCGAGCGGCCATGGATCCTGGCCCGCTGCACCAACGCCATGGACCGGGTGCGCGGGTTCATCAACGGCATCGACGAGCGCGCGTCCCTGCCCGACCAGGTCAACTCGTGGTTGTTCGGCACCGGGGTGACCACACACGTGCTGCTGGTCGCCGGGCTGCGCAACCCCACGATCCGCCGCCGGTACGTGGCCGTGCGCGACCTGCTCGCCGAGCACGGGCGGCTGGACTTCCATGAGAGCCTGCTCGACCTGCTGGGCTGCGCCGACCTCAGCGCGGCGCGGGTCGGGCGGCATCTGGCCAGGCTGGAGAAGGTGTTCGACGCGACGGCCGCCGTGCGGGCACCCTCGTACCGGTTCGACTCCGACATCACCCCGTCGGCACGGCCCATCGCCATCGACGGCACCCGCGACCTGATCCTGCGCGGGCTGCACCGGGAGGCGGTCTTCTGGTTGGTGGCCACGTACGCGCGCTGCCTGGCGAAGCGGTCGGCCGCCGGCATGTCGGGCTTCGAGGACGGCTTCCGCGAGCTGCTGGCCGACCTGGGCGCCGAGACGCGCAAGGACCGCCGCCGCCGGGGCGATCTCGTCCTGGCGGCGCTGCCGGAGGTCTGGCAGACCGCGATGGCCCTGTGCTGAGCGGCCCGCCGCCCGCCGCCCCGCGATGGCGGGCGGCCCCGAGCGGCCTACTCCCGCACGTCCAGCCCCAGGGCCGTGGCCACGACCGTCGCCTGGAAGGGGTCGATGATCGCGCCCTTGAGCGTGACGGTGTGCGGGTCGAGCGTGCTCAGGTCGCTGCCGCGCAGGTCGCACCGCGTCAGGTCGGCGCCGCGCAGCGACGCCCCGGACAGGTCGGCCCGGCGCAGCTCTGCGCCCTCCAGCCGGGACCCCGACAGGTCGGCCTCCCGTAGCCGGGTGCCGCGGAAGGCGCTCCCCCGCAGGTCGGCGCCCGGCAGGCTGACGTAGGACCAGTCGCCGCCCTCGACCTTGAGCAGGCCGTACGTGCATCCGTCGAACACGCTGCCCGTCAGCTTGCACCCGTCGAACGTGGCGTCGAAGAACGAGCACCGCGTGAACGTGCAGTTGAGGAAGCGGGCTCCGTCGTGCGCCGACACGTTGAAGCGCACGTTGCTGAAGTGGCACTCCTCGAACGAGGAGCCGTGGTCGACGAGCTCGGTCATGTCCACGTCCTGGAACAGCACCCGGCGGTGGCTCTCGCCGGAGATCTCGAGGCTGTCCCAGTCCGTGGACCAGATCGTCTTCTCAGTGGGCTGGGCCATGCGAACAAGCTAGCGGATCAGGCCCGTTTCGCGATGGCCGTGATGAGAGGTTGCACCAGCTTGGCCGCCAGGGGCCCGAAGGCCGCGAGGATGAGGACGTACGCCGCCGCCAGCGCGCCGAGATCGGGATGCGCGCCCGCGCCCACCGCGAGGCCCGCGATCACGATGTTGAACTCGCCGCGCGGGATGAGCGCGATGCCCGCCCGGGCCTGGCCCGCCCTGGCGATGCCCGCCCTTCTGGCCGCGTACGCGCCCGTGATCAGCTTGGTGACCATGCTGACCAGGGCGAGCAGCGCGGCCAGCCCCGCCACCGGCAGGATCTTCGCCGGGTCGGTCTGGAAGCCGAAGAAGACGAAGAACACCGCCGCGAACAGGTCGCGCAGGGGCGCGAGCAGCGCGTGCGCGTCCTCGGCGAGCTGCCCGGACAGCGCGATCCCGACCAGGAACGCGCCCACCGCCGCCGACACCTGCAGCTGCTGGGCGAGCCCGGCCACCAGCAGGGCCAGCCCGACCACCTTGAGGAGAAGCACCTCGGAGTTCGGGCTGGACACGAACGCCTCGATGAACCGCCCGAACTTCAGCGCCACGACCAGCACCACGCTCACGGTGAGCAGCGCGATGCCCACCGAGATGGCCCCGCTCACCAGGCTCAGCCCGGCCAGCATGGTCGTCAGGATCGGCAGGTAGACGGCCATCGTCAGGTCTTCGAACACCAGCAGCGACAGCACCGTCGGCGTCTCCCGGTTACCGATCCATCCCAGATCGGACAGGACCTTGGCGGTGATGCCGGAGGAGGTGGCGTAGGTGACACCCGCCATGGCCACGGCCGCCACCGGACCCCAGCCCAGCAGTAACGCGCAGATCGCGCCGGGCGCGGCGTTGAGCACCAGGTCGACGATGCCCGCGCGGGCATTGCCCGTCAGGCTCGTCACCAGCTCGTCGGCGTTGTACTCCAGGCCGAGCGTCAGCAGCAGCAGGACGACGCCCAGCTCCGCGCCGACGGAGATGAACTCCTCGCTGGTGGCCAGCGGCACCAGCCCGCCGGTCCCGAAGGCCAGGCCGGCGATCAGGTAGAGCGGGATGGGCGAGATGCCGACGCGCAGCGCCAGCGCGCCCAGGACTCCCAGACCAAGCAGTACTGCACCGAACTCGAGAAAGAGGACCGCGGTTTCGTGCACCCGCGGCCCTACCCGTCCGCCAGGATGCCGGCCACCTCGGCGGTGCTGTCCTCGCTGCCGACGACGACCACGACGTCGCCCGCCCTGAACACAAACTCGGGTCCGGGGCTGGCGAACACCTGCCCCGCGCGCACGACCGCGACGATGGAGGCACTGGTACGGGTCCGCACGCGCGCCTCGCCCATGGGGCGCCCGGCGTAGGGGGAGTCGGCGGGGATGGGCAGCTGCACGCTGACCAGGCCCTCGACCTCCTGGTGCAGCTGGTTGAGCCGCTGCACGATGCGGGGCGCGCCGAGCAGCTCGGCGAGGGCGTCGGACTCCTCGTCGTTGAGCTTGACCACGTGGCACACGGCGTCGGGGTCTTCCGCGTCGTAGATCACCAGGTCCCGGCGGCCGGTGCGGTGGGACACCACACCGATCCGCTGTCCTTTACGGGTGGTGAAATCGTGACGTAGCCCGATCCCCGGCAGCGCTGTTTGTTCGACCTCCACCTATCCCCACCCGTCCAGATCCGCCTATTTCCTCCTAAACCCTATCCAATGCGTAGCGGACGGCCCACCTCGTGCAAATGGCGCAGGGCCTGTGCCCACGACTCGATCAGGCCGCATTCGACGTAGTCGACGCCGATCTCCGCGCAGTACGCGCGGACGATGGGCTGTGCCTTGCGCAGGTTCGCCGTGGGCATGCTGGGGAACAGGTGGTGCTCGATCTGGTAGTTGAGACCGCCGAGCGCGGTGTTGACCAGCCGCCCGCCGCGCACGTTCCTGGAGGTCAGGACCTGGCGGCGGAGGTAGTCCAGCTCGTCTTCCGCGGTGAGCACGGGCATGCCCTTGTGGTTGGGCGCGAACGTGCAGCCCAGGTAGACGCCGTAGCACGCCTGGTGCACGGCCAGAAACACCAGCGCCATGCCAGGAGGCAGCACCAGGAACACCGCGCCCAGGTAAGCCAGCACGTGCGCGGCCAGCAGCAGCCCCTCGACCTTCCTGCTCTTGAGCGACGGGCGGCGCAGCGCGCGGAAGCTCGACACCTTCAGGTTCACCCCTTCGAGGGTGAGCAGCGGGAAGAACAGGAACGCCTGCCGGCGCCCGATGAACCGGGCGATCCCCCGCGCCGCCCCGGCCTGCCGCTCCGACCAGACCAGGAAGTCGGGCGAGACGTCCGGGTCGTGCTCCTCGTGGTTGGGGTTGGCGTGGTGGCGGGTGTGCTTGTCCATCCACCAGCCGTAACTGAGCCCGACGGCCAGGTTGCCCACCAGCAGCCCGGCGATCCTGGAGGAGCGCCGCGACCGCGAGATCTGCCCGTGCGCCAGGTCGTGGGCCAGCAGCGTGACCTGGGCGAACGCCACGGCGAGCAGCACCGCGACCGGGACCTGCCACCAGGAGTCCCCGACCGCGGCGAACACCGCCCAGCTGCCCGCGAACAGACCGGCCACCAGGCTGATCCTGGCCGCGTAGTAGCCCGGCCGCTTGTCCAGAAGCCCCGCCTGGGCGATGCGGCGCGACAGCCTCGCGAAGTCGCTGCCCCGCTGGGCGGTGGTGGTGGAGGTCCCCACATCTTTCTCCGATGCTGACGAGTCGTTGCTGATCACTCATCAGCATCGCGAGAAAGCGCCCCCAGGAAAACCCCCGCTGTCACCCCTCCTCGTGGTAGTGCCCACCCCACCATTCGGGCGCCGGCTCAGATCGGCTGCAGCGCGGGCAGCGCCGCCGGCCCCGGTGCCGGAACTGGGGCCTCGCCATAGACGTGCAGGTCAGGGCGGAAGGCCGCGAGATAAGCGACCCGGTCGGGGAAGCTGGCGACCAGCGCGTCCCCGTAGTCGATGAGCTGGCTGTGGGCGTGCTTGCGGGGCTCGTACCGGGCGGACAGCAGCCGGTCGAGCAGCTCTTTGTCGCCGCCGGCCGCGCAGATGACGTCGGCCAGGATCTCCGCGTCGTGGAGCGTGTAGCTCATGCCCATCCCGGTCATGGGGTGGCAGGCGAACGCGGCCGAGCCCAGCAGCGCCGCGTTGCCCTTGTGGTACGCCCCCAGCCGGAGTGTGGAGACCTTGATCCGCTGCCAGTTCGCGGGCTGGAGCGAGTCGAAGGCGTCCGAGCTGTCGGTGACGAACTTCTTCAGCTCGTCGACCAGCGCCGGGATTCCGTCCTGGAAGATCTCCTCGTCGTCCTCCGGGGGCAGGCCGACGAACACCCTGGCCTGGTCCCTGTTGAGCGGATAGAGGTAGGCGAACCAGCCTTCCGAGCTGAAGTACAGCCGGTTGAGCTGGGCGATGCTGGCGGTCAGCGGCACGGTGGCCACCCGCATCAGCAGCCGCTCGTACGGCATCGTGCGCGGCTCGATGTCGAGCGCCTGCCGTACGGCCGACTTGGTGCCGTCGGCGCCGATCACGACGCCCGCCCGCAGCCGCCGCCCGTTCGACAGCGTCAGTTCTTCGACGCGGCCGTCACCCATCGCGATGTCGTCGATGCTGGCGTCGAACCAGAAGTCGACGCCCTCCATGGCGCAGCACGTGTAGATGAGCTCGACCAGCTCCCGGTAGGGGCGGATGAGGAAGCCGTCCGGGTAGTGGCACTCCTGGATGGGGTCGCCGTCGTGGTAGTAGCGGACGACGTCGCGCCTGAGGCCATGGCGTCCGGCGAGCTCGGCCAGCCCGTGCCGGGCGAGCACCTGCAGCCCGGGGGGCTTGAGGAAGTCGGCGCCCGCGCTGGGGACCGAGGGTCCCTGCTCGATGACGACGACGCGCTGGCCGCGGCGGCTCAGCAGTAAGGCGAGGAAGCAGCCGCCGAGCCCGGCGCCGACGATGGCTACGTCGCACGATGTGGTTGCCATGACGAGAGCCCTTTCGAATGATTGTCTAGTTCGTGTGCCCGCGAGTCGAGGCGAGCGGGCCCGGCTCGGCCGCCCGCTGCCGCGGGACACTCTCCGCAGCGGTGTCCATGGGGGGTGTGCGGGTCTCGACAGGCAGCAACGCGTCGGCCTCCGCCGCCACGGTGGCGAGGGTCATGCGCAACTCCAGGAGCAGCCGGCGCGGCACCTTGACCATGACGTCGCCGGGGTCGGTCCGCAGCCGGGTGATCTTGGTGAGGGCCAGTGCGCCGATGAGCACCGAGATGGCCACGCACATCGCGAGCGCGCCCGCCAGCCCGGCGAAGGGGCCGGTCATGAACGGGTGGTCGATGACGACCGACACGACGGCGACGCCCACGGCCCCGCCGACCATGCGTGCCATGGTGGCCGCGCCGACGGCGGAGGCGTACTGGTGGGGGCGGGCGGCCAGGGTGGTGGCGACGGAGGTGCCGGGCGCGAGCGCGCCGACGCCTATGCCGACCACGACGCTGGCGACCAGGCCCCACACGGTGGGTCCGGCCTGGGTCAGCACGAGCACGCAGGCGCCGCCGCAGAGCAGCGAGCCGGCGTAGATCAGGCCGTACGCGCCGACCCGCTTGACGACCTTCCCGGCCAGGAAGCTCGTCACGACGACGGCCACCGACGTGGGCGTCAGCCACATGGCCACTTCGAGCATGGGGTAGCCCAGGTGGAGCAGGTACAGCGGCTGCACGGTCAGCAGCCCGTACGACAGCGCGCCGAAGCCCCAGGTCGCCAGCCAGCCCCAGACGAACCTGGGGCGCCGCCACAGGGCCAGGTCGATCGCCGGCAGGCGGTGGTGCTTGGCCTGCGCGAGCGCGCCGCCCAGCAGGGCCAGCGCGGCCAGCGCCAGCCACACCACGTCCATGCCCCAGGCCATGGCCTTGGAGATGGCCAGGACGACGACCGCGATGCCCGCGGCGAGCAGCCACGCGCCCAGCATGTCCGGCAGGCCCCTGGCCCCGGCGCGCTTACCCGGCGGAAGCCCGACGCAGGCGATCAGGAGCGCGACGCCGATCACGACGTCGGGGACGAACAGCGCCCGCCAGCCGACCGCGGCGGCCAGCCAGCCGCCGCCCGCCTGCATGAGCAGGCAGCCCAGCCCGGAGGCCGAGCTCCACAGCGCGATCGCGCCACGCCGCTGCGACTCAGGCAGCTCCCCGAGCAGCAGCCCGAGGCTGGCGGGGATCATCGCCGCGGCGCCGGCGCCCTGGACGGCCCGTGCCGCCAGGACGTACGACCAGGAGTCCACCAGGACGGTGGCGATCCCGCCCAGCACGAACACCACGAGCCCGACGGCCAGCACCCGTCGCCGGCCGCACAGGTCCGCCCAGCGGCCCGCGGTGGCCAGCAGCGCCGCGATCGGGATGAACGCCGCGCTGGTCAGCCAGACCAGGTCGCCCAGCGGCATGCCGGCGCCGGCGGGTGTGTACCGCAGCACTCCGACTGCCAGGGTGGTGGCCGTGGTGTCGGCCATCACCGTCAACATGACACCCGCGCCGACCAGCCGCAGCATCACGGCGTGACGGCGGTCTACGGTGCTCGTCCCCCGCGCTGGTGACGAACGCACGTGGTCACCTCCAAGCTATGAGTGGCTCCGCCGACCGGCACTCTCCGGCTGTGCGACCGGCGGAGTCGGGACAGTTCGGTCAAGCGCCGTAACGGCCGGGAGAGAGCAGGCCGTCCGGGTCGAGAGCGGTCTTGAGCCGGTGCAGCATGCCGAGGCTGGCGGTGCTGGTCTCCGACCACACGTCGGCCGCGGCGTGGTCGATGTCGGAGCGGTAGATCGCGCAACCGTTCCCGCGCAGCAGGCAGTTGCCGTCGTTGCGGAGCTGGTGGGCCCGGAAGGGGGCGTCCGGCGCGCCCCGGTCGAAGAAGATCTGGATGACACCGTTGGCCAGGTGCTTGCTGACGAGGTTCCACTCGACCATGAGGGCGGTGCTGTGCGCGTCCACGGCCGTCTGGAGCGCGGCCAGGATGTGCTCGGTCCTTCTCGCGTGCATGGGCATCAGCGGCAGCAGTGCCAGGAAGCCCATGTCGCCCTCGTCGATCTGGTCGCAGGAGGTCACGCCGAGCGCGTTGCGCACGCCCAGGCAGGTGGGAATGCCCTGCGCCATGAGCGCCCTCGGGTAGAGCGGGTCGTCGGCGGGGACCTCGGCCGCGTCCATCACGCGCAGCGCCTCGGCGCCCTCGACCTCGATGAGCGCCTTGCGGAGCAGCTCCTCGGCCAGCTCCACGGTGGCGTCGCTGCCCATGAGCGGCCCGAGGATGGTGAACAGGCTCGGGTCGACCCCCTTGGGCAGCGTCCAGTCCCCCTGGCTGGGGGTGAGCGACAGCTCGCGCACGCGCATGAGCCCGTCGGCCGGGTTGCCGCGGCGCAGGAACCCGGTCATCGCGCCGACCGCCGTCCCGGCCTGGTCGCGCTGGAAGCGGCCGTGCACGAGGGCGATGGTCTGCGGGCGCGGCACCAGTGCGACGGCCATGGCGGTGACGATGCCCAGGTTGTGCTGGACGAACGCGGGCGTGAGGTCGGGTCCGGCGACCCGGCCGTGGTAGCGCCCGGCCGGGTCGAGCCCGCCGGTGGTGACCACGCTGCCGTCGGCGAGCACGGCCTCGATCCCGGCCGTGTCGTGGACGCGCGAGCGGATGCAGCCGTCGCCGCGGTCGAGCGCGTTGCCGACGACGGAGGTGTCGGCGCAGGAGGCGGTGACGTTCAGCATCCACGGGGTGTCGCGCAGCACCTCGGCGAGCTGCGCCTGGGTGACTCCCGGCTCGACGACCGCGTAGCCGGCCTCCAGGTCGAGGCTGCGGATGCGGTTCATGCCGCTCAGGTCGACGACCAGGTTGTCGTCGGTGACCGGCATGGCCGAGCCCATGCCCCAGTTCCTGCCGGTGCTGATCGGGTAGAGGCGGCGGCCGGACGCCGTGGCCCGCCGCACGAGCGCGCGTACCTCGTCGAGGCTGCGCGGCGTGTCGATGCCCGCCACCGAGCGCGGGTGGTGGCCCCCGACCTCGTGCGACCTCAGCTCCAGTCGCTCTAGTTCTTGCATGGTTCTCCTCTTTCGGCTCACGCGATGTGCTGGAGCAGGTCGTCGATGGAGCCGATGGCCTGGTTGGACATCTCCCTGATGCCGAGCAGCCGCTGCTCGACGTACACGTCGGGCCCAGCAGTGGCGCCGGGGAGATCGAGGGTTCCGCGCGGCGGCGCCTGCACGGGGACCTCGTGCAGGCCGTAGGGGTGCCGCCGGGCCCTGGCGGTGTCGGTGTCTCGGGTGTCACGCATGGTTCTGGCGGGCAGGTGCGGGGGGGTTCGCATGACGGGAGCTCTCCTACCGGACTCGGATGGGGTTTTCCGGGCGACCACTCGCCGTTGAGCGGATCTGGTTCAGCGCGCGCCCTCCGTGTGGTCGAGGTGCTCGACCAGCGGAGTGACGGCCGCGGGGGTGGCCCGCGGCACGCCGTGGTTGATGACGCTCGCGGCGATGCGGCGTTCCGCCAGCCCCATGTGGGGACGGCCGGCGGCGCCGCCGGGGCTCGGCCGGGCGCTGGCCGAGCCACGGATCATGGAGCTGGCGTGCACCCATCGGCGGGACTCTGCCAGCACGTCGCGCTGCGCGCGCGACAGGTCGGAGTGGCGGGCGTACTGCTCGCACACGGCTCTCGCCAGCACCCGCGCCATGACGAGGTGCTCTTCGCAGGCGGTCGAGACCTTCGTTTCCAGGCCGATGACCTGGGCGAGGAGCAGTTGCAGGTGCGGCAGGCCCGAGCTGCGCTCGAACCCGTCGAGCTCGGCCAGCCGCTCGGGCCAGCGCAACCGCCGCTCGATCGAGGCGCACACGGCCGCCACGACCTGCGCGGGGGGCTGGTCAGGGCGCTGTCCGTCGAGCTGCACGGCCCGCTGCGCGGTCGCCTCGAAGTCGGTCAGCCTGCGCAGCCCGCTCTGGAGCAGGCGTACGCGGTTGTGCAGGCAGGCGGCGCTCCATCCGAGAACCAGCAGGCGGTCCGCGTCGGCCTCGCAGTGCCAGCCGACCAGTGCCACCTCGCGGGCCATGCGGTGGTAGAGCACCCAGGACTCCTGCTCGGCTACCGGCACCGGGGTGTCGATCCACACCTGCAGGCCGCCTGGGGGTACTTCGTCGACGCCGACTTCGATGCCGTCGGGCGCGACCCTGTCGCAGATCCGCTTGACCACCCGCTGCTGGGCGGCTGTCTCCGGCGCCAGGGGCACCGGGCCTGGCAGCACTCGCTCTGGGACCACTCTCGCCCTCGGCTCGATGCTCATCTAGGGCCACCTCCTGACGCGGCCTACGTAAATTGACACTTAATAGTGCCGTCCTGATAGTCGTCACCGGGCGGTTTTCTGTCAACTGGTACTTAACGAAGACGGCATGGATCGCTGGGCGGGCACGGGCCACGACCGGACGGCAGGAGACTTCCCGCTGGTGAATCCCGGGTTACGGAGCGTGGATCATCTAGAGTCCCGTTAGCTCGGCAAGACGGGGGAGGAACGCGACCATGCCGATGGCAAGATCCATGCTCGTGGCCCTGTCGGTGGCCGTGACGGCGCCCACGTGGCCGGGCGTGGCGCACGCGGACGCCGGTTACTGCCGGCTACCGGATCACTCCGCCACGAGCGGGGCTAACCCGATCGATACTGCTTCCTCACTCGGCTGGATTCACCCCCTCCCGCCGCCCGCCGACAGGGAGCCGACGGAGTCCGAACGGCTCGACTTCGCGGGCTTCCCCAACGTGTCGGCCATCGACGTCGTGGGGCACGACGGCGCTCCCCGCCAGAAGCTGATCACCACGTTCACCACCAACGTGGACGAGATCGTCACCCTCACCAACGCGGCGGCGATCTCCGACGACGGCGGCCTCACGTTCGGCCCGGCGAGCCGGACGCCGCTGCGCGAGGCGCCCATCGAGCTGCTCGACGGCCGCTACTTCGCCACGGAGTACTACCTGCGGCGGACCGGCCCCCACACGGCCCGGCTCGGCGTGCTCACCTCGAGGTCGCCGGACGACCAGGAGAGCTGGGAACGCTCGGAGCCGACGCTGTTCACACCCGGCGATCTGCTGCCCGGCGGTGCGGCGCACGGGGTGCCGATCCAGCTGGCCGACGGCACGATCCTGATCACGGTCTACGCCCGCTACCGCGACACGGGGACGTACCAGGCCGAGGTGTACGCCAGCCACGACGGCGCGCGCACCTTCGAGCGGCGCGGTGTGATCGCGGGACCTTCGAAGGAATTCGTCTACAACGAGGCGGCCGTCGAGCAGACGATGGACGGGAGCCTGCTGGCGGTGTTGCGGCGCGACGGCGGCACGTTCTCCACGCTGCACCAGAGCCGCTCCACCGATGGCGGACGCACCTGGTCACCGGCCGGCGAGCTGCGCTTCGGCGGGCAGGACTGCGTGGTGCGCGGCGTGGCCCCGCGGCTGCTGCTCACCCCCGGCGGCGTCCTGGTGCTCAGCGCCGGGCGCCCGGACAACTGGCTGGCCGTCTCCCCCGACGGGCGCGGCGACGAATGGCTCTGGCCGCAGGTGACGTACCACAACCGCGACGGCATCTGGGACACGCACGGCTCGTCCGGCTACACCGGGATCGCGGCGGTGGGCGCACACAAGCTGATCCAGGTGTTCGACAACTGCAAGCTGCCCGGAGCGCGTCCCGACGGGCCGCTGAACGAGACGGCCTGCCCGGCGCACGGGCGGTTCGAGAACGGCGGCCGGTACGCGATCAAGCACCGGCTGTTCACGATCGCGCGGCCCGCCACGGGCCTGCTGGACCTGGCCGCCATGCACCGGCGCGGAGCGCTCGGCATCGAGACCACCATGCGCTGGGCCGGCCGGCCGAGGTCGCGCCCCAGCGCGGCCTTCGACGGCGGCACCGGCTACTGGTCGAGCGCCGTCGCGCCCGGCCGCGGCCGGTACGTGCTGCACCTGGACCGGCAGTACCGGCTGACCCGCATCGGCCTCAGCCTGCGCCCGGGCCACGCGGCCGGCGCCCGCGTCTACGTCTCCGAGGACGGCCGCTCATGGGGCGAGCCGGTCCTCACGATCACCGGCAGGACGGACTACGCGCTGCGGTATTCGGAGATCGCCAGGACCGGCCGCCACGTCAAGATCGTCACCGACCCGACCTCCGGCTGCGAGCCGGAGATCGGCCGGACGTGCAGCATGCTCAACGAGGTTGAGCTCTACTCGTGACCCGTGGGCGTCATCGGCGACTGCGGCGTCTCGGGACCGGGCGACGGCTCCGGCGGCGCCGGGCTGCCCCCTTGGGCCTGCCGCAGCGCGGACAGGTGCTTCTCCAGCGCCGGCAGAGCACCCTTGGCCAGCGCCACCACCTCCGGCGACGACCCCTGGGCCACTTCCGCCTTCGTGGCCGCGATCGCCTCCATGTGCTCATTGGTCATGACAGCGATGAACTCCTGGTCGAAGCCCCTGCGCGTCGCCTCCTTCAGTCTGACTATCTCGGCGCGCTGATCGGCGCTCGGGGACGTGGGGAGCTTGATCCCGAGCTTCCCGGCCGTCTTGGTTACCTTGGCATCGAGCTCGGTGTGGTCGGCGACGATCATCTTGCCGATCTTTTTGATCCGCGGCGTGCTGCCCTTGCCCCGCCCGAGCTGCCCCATCTGCATCTCGGCCAGGTTGCCCTCGTGGATGGCCCATATCCAGGCCTTGTCCTGCTCGGACGGCTGCGCGTCGGTACGCGGTTCGGTAGGCGATGCGGCACGCGGCGCGAGGCCCGCGGTGTCCGTCGGCACGCCACCGCACCCCCCGAGGGCGACGGCGGCCACGGCTGTCAGCAACAGAGTGCGCATGAACTTTTCCCATGACATAGCGTTACGTCTCCTATATAGAGAGTAATCGTCGCAGCGTAAGGGAGCCCGCATTCCAGGTATCCGGGCGCGTCAGACGTCCAGGTCAGGCCCGGCGACAATATGACGAGCACGACAAGACCGATGTGACCGGAGCCCCGAATGACGCGCCCTGACCCCCGCACCCCCGACCAGCGCAAGCAGGACACCCTGGACCGGCTCGAACACGACGTGGACCTCTGGGTCGCCACGGCCGGCGAGGGCGGGGTCCCGTACCTGGTGCCGCTTTCGTTCCTCTGGGACGGCGCGACGCTGCTCATCGCCACGGCGACCGCCAGCCCGACGGCCCGCAACCTGCTGGCCACCGGCAGGGTGCGCCTGGGCGTGGGCCTGGTGCGCGACGTCGTCCTCATCGAGGGCACGGCGGAGGCCACCCCGGCGGCGGACATCCCGGCGGAGGTCGGCGACGCGTTCGCCGCGAAGGCCGGCTTCGACCCGCGCGAGGAGCCCGACCCGTACCACTACTTCCGCATCACGCCGCTTCGCCTGCAGGCCTGGCGCGAGGCGAACGAGCTCAAGGGCCGCGACCTCATCCGCGATGGGAAGTGGACGGTCAACTGAAGCTCAGCACCAGGGTGGTGTGGTGCTTCCTGACGACCGTTTCGCCACCCGTCACCGGAGCCGGATTCCGGTACGCCGCCACGCGCAAGGCACTCATGTCCGGGCGGCCGGCCTCGTCCCATGCCCGGACGTGTCCGGCCAGCTCGGCCGCCAGTCCGGCGCCGCCGGGGCCATGGCCCTGAGCCGCCACTCCGGCGCCCGTGGCCCCCTTGCCGCGGGCCAGGTGCGAGCCTTCGGGGGCGAGCAGCGCGATGGAGTCGCCTTCGACGAGGCCGACGCTCATGCCGTAGCCGCGGCCCAGCTTCCCGCTGAGTGCGCACCACCGGGGCTCGTGCAACGCCAGCCAGAGCGAGAAACTCGCGGCGTGGGCCGGCCCCACCTCCTTCACGGCGATCTCGACCGGCACGGCGTCGAGCGCGGCCGGCACGTCGCCGACCTCGCGCGGCTCGGGCAGCGCCAGCATCAGATCCGGATCCCTGCGCAGCACCGCGACCACCTCGGGACCGGCGAACGGCCCGCGCATCCGCATGAACCCGCACGGCGCCACCGATCGGCTGGCCCAGTGGTCGCCGTCGCGCTCCAGGGCCACGGACGCCTGCACGCCGCGCAGGTCGAGCGGCGCCACCAGCCGGCCGTCCGCGCCCAGCTGCTCCAGCCAGGCGGGGGCGAGGTCCCAGACGCCGACCGTCGCGATCAGGCGGTCGTACGGGGCCGCCCCTGCATACCCCTGGGCGCCGTCGGCGCACGCCACCTCCACCTGCGACACACCCGCGGCGGACAGGTGCCGCCTGGCCTGCGTGACGATGCCGTCGTCGATGTCCACGCTCACCACGCGCCCGGACGGCCCCACGAGGTGCGCGAGCAGCGCCGCGTTGTAGCCGGTGCCCGCGCCGATCTCCAGCACCCGCTGCCCCGGCTCCACGCCGAGCTGGTCGAGCATGATGGCCATGATCGCGGGCTGCGAGGACGAGCTGATCGGCAGGCCCGCGTCGTCGCGTTTGGTGACGATGGGCTCGTCGCGGTAGGCGTCCTCGGGGGCGACGCCGGGCACGAAGAGGTGGCGCGGCACGGCGAGCAGCGCGCCGGCCACGCGGTCGCTGATCTCCTGCTGCTCCCGCAGCAGCTCCACCATGGCCCGTCTCTGCTCCGCGAACTCCATGACCCCCATTGTCCACGGGCCTCGCGAGCAATTCTTGGTAAAGAACAAGTCAAGAAGGGTTGAGTGCGGCAGAAGGGGGAAGGGCAGGCAACTCCTGAACGTCGACCGTGAGGAGGAGCCGTAGTGCTCACCCTGACAGCCAACGCAGCCCAGGCGATCCGCGACCTGACCGCGGCCGCGCCCGAGCCTTCGCAGAGCGGGATCCGCATCTCGTCTCAAGGGGAGGGCTCGAGCTCGCTCACCCTGACGCTGGCCACCGCGCCGGAGCCGGCGGACGAGGTGGTCGAGACCGAGGGGGCGCGCGTCTATCTCGACCCCGTCGCCGCCAGCGTGCTGGACGACAAGTCTCTGGACGCCGGAGCCGACGCCCAAGGGAGTGTGTCTTTCCTGGTAAAAGAGCAATCCGTCTGAGCCGGGCGCCCGCCGTGCCGCTCACCGGCACGGCGGGCTTACCCGTCAGCCCTCGCTGAGGAGCTTGTGCAGATAGCGCAGCTGCTCCTCCGACTGGAACCCGCCGCCGCCCTCGTGGCCGTTCCAGGGCCACACGCTGATCTCCTTCGGGCCCTGCCAGTGGTTGTACGCGGCGAACACCGTGGACGGCGGGCAGACGTCGTCCATCAGCGCCACGGAGTAGAGCGCGGGCGCCTGCCCTCGGGCGGCGAAGTTGAGGCCGTCGAAGTACGCCAGCGTGCGGAACACCTGCTCGGCGCTGTCCCTGCGGGTGGCGAGGAAGCGGACCAGCTCCTGGTACGGGTCCCTCCCGGTGATCTCGACCGCGCGCCGGAAATGCGTCAGGAACGGCACGTCGATGAGCGCCGCCCTGACCGACGGGTGCAGCGCGGCCGTGGCCTGCGCGATGCCGCCGCCCTGGCTGCCGCCCGAGACGACGACGCGGCTCGCGTCGACCAGCGGGTGCTCGAGCGCGGCGTCCACAGCCCTGACGGCGTCGGTGAAGACCCGCCGGTAGTAGTAGTCGTCCGGGTCGAGGATGCCGCGGGTCATCATGCCCGGCGCCTGCGGCGTGGCACTGCCGTGCGGGTCTCCTGTGGCGCCGGGGCTGCCGGGGTTCGCCCCGCCGTGACCGCGCGTCTCCATCACGAACACCGCGTACCCCGCCGTGGGCCAGAAGAGGTGATCCTTGGGGAACCCGCGCCCGCCGCTGTAGCCGATGTAGTGCATCACACACGGCACCGGAGCCTCCACGCCACGCGGCACCAGGAACCACCCGTTGATCCGGTGCCCGCCCCAGCCCGCGTAGGAGACGTCGAACACGTCCACGGAGGCGAAGGGGAGGTCGTACGGAACGTACTCCGCACGCAGGTCGAACTCCCTGGCCTCGCTCAGGGTGCGTGACCAGAACTCGTCGAAGTCGGCAGGCTCGTCGCGATCGGGGCGGTAGCTGCGGAGTTGCTCAAGCGGCAGGTCGAACAGTGGCACGGAGTCTCCAGCCTGTAGAGGGATGCTGATATTTCACCGCATCCCACCGGAAAGCGCTATCCCAGTCTCACGGCGGGAGTAAGGGGCGGGCGCTGAAATCGTCAAGGCAGGGTAGGGGGATCAGGTGAGCACATACGTCATCGAGATCCCCTACTCCCACCTCTATCCCGGCTTGGTGCTCGACGCCCCGGCGGGCGCCGACGACTTCCTCGTGCAGTTCGGCGACGACTCCGAGTCCCGGGCGCAGTTGCTGCGCGACGACACGGGCAGGCCGGTGCTCCGGCTGGGCGGTTACATGACGGCCGGCGGCACGGTCGTCGACGAGCGCGTGTGGACCGTGCGCGAGACCGTACGCCACGGCGACCGCCTCCGCCTGCGCCTCGGCCGCCCACTTTAGGGACTTGATGCACTAACGTCCCCTTATGGCTTCCTTCGCCAGGCTGGCCGGGCGGGCGGTGGCGGGCGCCGGGGTGCTGGCGCTGTCGCCGGTCCTGGGGCTCGCCACGCTGGCCGGGATGGCGATGGTGGGCGCGGAGCCGATGGTGTTCGCGGTGACGGGGCTGGCGGTGTTCGCGTCCGTCTTCTTCCTGGGGCTGCTGCTGTGCGTGCCGAGGCCGAGGGCGGCGTGGGGGCGCTGGGCGAGGGCCGTGGTGATCCTCGGCGTTGAGGTGGCGGTGGTCTGGCACGTGAGCGCGGCGACGTTGCGGCCGCCCGCGGCCCGTGCTCCCGTGGCGCCGGTGGCGGGGCAGCGGGAGTGGCGGCTGCCGACCGGCTCGGAGCTGGCGTACGTACGGCTCGCGCCGAAGCGGGTCACCCGGCCCGACCCCGTGGTGTTCCTGCACGGCGGGCCCGGTGTGGCGGATCTGGCGGCGTCCTCGGCGTTCTTCCGCAAGCTGACGGCCGACGGCTACCAGGTGTACGTCTACGACCAGCTCGGCGCCGGGCGCTCGGCGCGGCTGCCGGACCCGCGCGGGTACGGGCTGACCCGCGACGTGGCGGACCTGGAGGCCATCCGCGAGACCGTGGGCGCGAAGCGGCTGAACCTGATCGCCCACGACCACGGCGCCCGGCTCGCGACCGCCTACCTGGCCGCCCACCCCGACCGGGTGGCCAGAGCGGTCCTCGCCTCCCCCGCGTGGACGCCTCAGAGGCAGGACGGCAGGCTTGAGGTGGCGGCGGCGTTCGGCCGGGACGGCTCGCCGGATCCTCGCCTGCTCGCCGTCTCCACGCTGCTGCGGGTGGAGCCCCTGGCGGCGCACGCGTTCGCGGGCGATCGGGAGCTGGACGCCTACCTCGGCCTCGTCCGCCAGGGCGCCAGGCACCCCTGCCCCGCGGCCGCGACGACCGGTTCCGGGGGCTACGCCGGCCTGATCGGGCGGGCCGCGCCCGGCTCCTCGTCCCTGTCGAGCCTGACCGAGGTGACGGCGCCCGTGCTGATCGTCAAGGCGGCCTGTGACGAGCAGAGCTGGGCGTCGGCCATGGACTACCGGCGGGCGCTGCCCTCGGCCACGTTCGCCTACCTCGGCGGCGGCACGTACCGGAGTGAGGCTTACCTCGGGCTTCTGCGCGCGTTCCTGACCGGCGGCCGGGTGCACGCCTACGAGGGCGACGTCCCGCCCCCGGACTACCGCGGCCCCCGCTGACCGCCTCCCCCCGCTCACTACCCGGAGCGGGGGGAGGCGGCGGGCTAGCGGGACTCGGAGCCGTCGGCGGCGGGGCAGCCGCCGGCCTTGGCGCCCGCGACCTTCCACTCCGCGCCGGGGAACGGGCTCATGAAGCTGGTCAGCAGGTCCACCGCGTAGTCCGGCACCTGGCCTCCGGGATCCAGCAGCGACACCATCTGCGGCCCGTCGGCCCCGCGCAGCGTGATGGAGTTGGTGCCCGCTCCGGCGGCGAAGCCGGGCTTGGCGTCCACCGTCACGCACGCCAGGCTGATCCCGGCCGCCTTGATCTCCTGCTTGGCCCCGATGCGCCGCATCCGCTGGTCGTAGCGGCGCAGCGCGAGCGAGTCGGTGGGCGCCAGCCGTACCGAGTCGTGGAAGACGTCGGTGCCGACGTCCCTGCTCAGCCGGACGTCCAGGGACACCTCGGGCCGCAGGTCCACGCCCTCTGCGGCCACCTTCAGCCGGCCGTAGTTGCCCTCGAAGCCGGGCGCGACGTACCCCAGAGCCGGAGACGCCTTCAGGCCGAACGGGACCTTGCCGGGCCGGATGCGCAGCCAGGACACCCGCTGCGCCTGCAGCGACACGTCCTTGACCGCGCTCGGCCCGAGCCCGAACCTGCCTCCGACGCTGTAGGTGAGGAAGCCCGTCGTGTACGGGACCTCCTTGCTCACGGAGATCTGCTGTGGCGCGACCGCGTCGACCCGGAGCCCCGCGTGCAGCGAGACCTCACCCGTCGGGACGGGACGGGAGACCAGGTCGAGCGACTGGTCGGGGTTGAGCCGGATCGTGGTGTCGGCGGCCAGGTCCTTGACCGAGAACGACACGTCCCCGAGCCGCCCCTGCGGATCCACCAGGCCGCCTTCCACGCCGAGATGGCCGTCGAGAGTGCTGACGTTCGACTTGTACGTGACCGCCGGCACGCTCAGCCCGGCGGCCGAGGCGTCCGCGTCCACCCCGAACACGGCGGGCACGTCCGAGAAGCGCAGCTCCCCGGTGCCCTTGCCGGCCAGGGTGACCTTGGCGTCGAGGCGCTTGACGGCCGCGGAGTTGTTCACGCGGATGCGGGTCTTGGCGCCGTACGTGCCCTGGACGGACACCGACGCGGGCACGGGGTCGATCGCCACGTGGCCGCGCAGGTCCCCGGCCTCGGCCTGCACATCGAGCGCGCCGAGCGTGGCGGCGGGCTCGATGCGGTACGCGGCCTGCACGACGTTGCCCTGGGCCACGCCGAACGGCCCCATCGACATGCTCGTGATCTTGTCGGGCAGCCCGGTCAGGGTGGCCCTCGCCTTGATCGGCACAGGCGACAGGACGCTGCTGGCCAGGTAGACGCCGAGGCTCTTGCGCCGCGGGCTGAAGCCGGAGAACGCGAACGTCTTGCCCGTCATGTCCACCGTCACCTGGTCGGGCAGCCCGGTCACGTCCAGGTAGCCCTGCAGGCCGAAGCAGCCGCGATCCGGCGTGCAGAAGGGACCCTGCGCGCAGCCCGGCGATCCCGCCGCGCAGCCGCCGTCCACCAGGGACACCCCGCCCGGCATGGCCGGGGCGGCACGCATGTGGCCGAGCGCCGCCGTCTTGCCGAGCCAGGCGCGGGCGCGCACGTCCAGCCGGGAGCCCGCGTACGTGAGCTTGCCGCCGTCGGAGGTGACGGCCAGGCGGCCGGGCACGGGCCCGAGCGTGCCGAGCAGGCCGTAGCGCGTGTCGCCCTGTGTGACGTCGGTGTCCACGGCGAGCGTCTGCCTGGCCGAGCGGAAGTCGGCGGTGAAGCCCTGCGCCGCCGGGCTGAACTGGACCTGCTTGAGCCCCTTCACCAGCACGCTGGCGTCCAGGTCGCCGGTTGCCTGGCTGTAGTGCGCGGAAAGGTGCGGACCCGTGGGCGACTTGGCGCCGTCATGGTTGGTGAAGGCCAGCTCCGCCGACCCGACCGGGCCCGACAGCCCGCGGAAGCGGTAGGAGGCCGCGTCCCACGAGGCGTCGAAGCGGGCCGGCACGCCGGTCACCTCGGCGGCGGCTCTGACGTACCGGCCGCCCAGCTTGGCCCTGGCCAGGGCGGAGACCTTACCGACCGGCTGGTCCGCGGTCCAGGTGAGGTTCCTGGCATTCGTGTCGGCGACCAGCTCGACGTTCTTGCGAACTCCCTCGACGGCCGCCTCCAGGTCCTCTCCGGAAGGGGACGTCACGTACGCCTTGTTGGCGTAGAGCCGGACCTGATCGATCTTGGCGTCCGTCGTCACTTTGACGGTCGAGCGCTCGCCCAGTTCCCATGACGCCTTGAGGTCGTCGTGCATGCCCAGGACGGTGCCGTCGATCGTCGGGCCGGACCTGAGATCGGCGTAGGCGGCGCGGAGCTTGCGGATCACGCCGCTGGCCTGGTACTCGGCCTTCCTGCGGGCGGGGTCGAGGGTGACCTCCACGGTGGAGGGCGTGTTGGAGATCTCCAGCCGGGCCAGGCGGGTGCCGTCGATGCTGGCCGCGCCCAGGAACGACCGCCCGCTGGAGCCCACCTCCAGGCGGGCGTGCGGCACGTCCCCGTACGCGACGTCGAACCCGGACAACCCGGAAAGCAGCCCGGACACCCCCAGCGCGTCGCCCTTCTTGATCATGGTGACGTGGCCGCCGCGCGGGCTGGAGATGGCGCCCTCGCCGCGCTGCAGCACCACGGCGAACCTGCCGATGGGCGAGCTGGTCGTGTGCGTGACGCGGTGCTCGGCCAGGTCGTTGACCAGGCGCACCTTGGCCGGCAGCTGGCTCAGCTCGGTCTTCACCACGGTCTTGTCCGCGGCGCGGTCGTAGAAGAGCAGCGTGCCGCCGCCGGCGCGGCCCTTGCGGGAGTCGATGGTCAGGGTCTGCTTGCCGTTCGCGGTGCCGTACTCGGCGGTCAGGGAGGGCGGCACCCTCGTGAGCTCCGCGCTCAGGACCCTGGCCAGCTTGCCGTCGCGGTAGGTGTAGTTGTGCAGCCGGGCGCGGGCGATCGAGGACGGGCCGCTGAAGCGGATCTCGCCGTCCGTCAGCCGCACCTCGGCGCGGGCGGGCATCCGGTCGAGCACCGCCTCGGTGAACTGGCGCCCGGTCACGGCCAGCGCCTCCAGCTTGGCGGGCCCGGAGGCGTCGACGTCCAGGGAGGGCGAGTCGAGCGCCGCGGTCACGGAGAGCTTCTCGGTGGCGGGCGTCTGGCGCAGGCTCACCGCGCTGCGGCCGGTCAGCCCCGCGATCACGGTCGCGGACTTCCCCGGCTCGGTACGCTTGAGGCGGGCCTTGACCTGTTTGCCCGCCAGGTCCACGGTGAAGTTCCCCCAGTCGAAGGCCGACAGCGACGAGCCGCGCCGCAGGCCGTCGAACCCGACCGACACCTTGCCGTCGTACTCGGCCCAGACCTGCGCCTTGAGGCTCTCCTTCGACAGCCGCTTGACGGCGAACCCCAGCCCCACGGACCCCTCTGTCGGGTCGAGGGTGGGCACCAGGTCGGCCGCCAGGTCGGGCTTGCCGTCGCCGGTGACGTCGGCGGCCACCGGCGTGGCGACGGGCTGCGAGATCGTGCAGGAGACCGGCACCGCCTCGCTCTCGACGCAGACCCGGTACGTCAGCCCGGGCAGCGCCTTGCCCAGCCCGTCGAACGCCTTGACGACGGCCGCCAGCGGCTTGATCAGCGTCAGCGTCTCGGCCTTCGAGGTGTCGGGCAGCACATTGCGCACGACGGGCGCCTGCCTGCCGAGGCCCTGCTTCTCCTGGATGGAGGCGGCCTCGGTGGTGATCTCGTTGATCAGTTGCGGCCCGGCAGGCGTGGTGATCTCGGGCTCACTCGGCCCCACCCGCCCCGTCGTGCCCTGAGGCCGGACCGCCAGCGAGGGCCGGGTGGGAACGCTGACCGCGGCGGCCGGCGGCTCCTGCACGGCGGGCACGGGCTGGACCCCCACCAGGGTCTTCGGCTGAGGTTGAGCTTGGGCGCTCGGTGACACGGCCACCAGGATCGTGGCGGTTGCGATGGACGTGGAAGCGAGCACGCGCAGGAGGGCGTGCGGCATGAATTGTTCTCCCCCGGACCGGTGTAATTCATCCCATCAGAAACATAGGTCACGATGCGACCACATCTCCTCACTGGTAGTCAAACCCGCCCGGACATGGGACCCCAATTTTCACGATCCGCCTCCGACGTATGATTTCGGGCTGGAACAGAGGCGGCGGAAAAGGCAGGGGCGTGGAGCGAGCGTTTCAGGTTGACCTACGGGGGATCGTCGACCTGCTCAGCCGGCATCTCTACGCCAGCCCGCGGGTGTATGTGCGTGAGCTGCTGCAGAACGCGGTCGATGCCATCACCGCGCGCCGGGCGCTCGATGGAGGCGCGCCGGCTGTCGTGTCGATCGAGCCGTCCGAGGTGACCGGGGACGGGACGCTGCGGATGCACGACAGCGGCATCGGGTTGTCGGAGTCCGAGGTGCACGAGCTGCTCGCGACGATCGGGCGTAGCTCCAAGAGGGACGATCTGGGCCTGGCGCGGCACGAGTTCCTCGGCCAGTTCGGCATCGGGCTGCTCTCGTGCTTTCTGGTGGCCGACGAGGTGCGGGTGACCACCCGGTCCGCGCGGGGCGGGCCGACGGTGGAGTGGACGGGCCTGGCCGACGGGCGCTACCGCGTCGCTCCGGCGGAGCGCGAGCGCGCGGAGCCCGGCACGACGGTCACGCTCAGGCCGGTGCCGGACATGGCGCAGTGGCTGACCGGCGCGATGGTGCACGACCTGGTGACGTCCTATGGGGACGCACTGCCGGTAGAGGTCTCGATCGCGGGCCGGCGGGTGAACTCCGGGGTGCTGCCCTGGCAGCGCGGCTACCCCTCTCCGGCGGCGCGTGCCGAGGCGCTGCGGGCGTACGCCGAGCGTGTCTTCGGCTTCGCCCCCTTCGATGTGATCGACCTGGCGGTGCCCGAGGCCGGGTTGACCGGATTGGCGTTCGTGCTGCCGGTGGCGGCCCATCCCACGGCCAGGTCGGGGCACCGCGTGTACCTGCGCCGGATGTTGCTGGCCGATGGTGTCGACACGCTGCTGCCGGAGTGGGCGTTCTTCGTCCGGTGCGTGGTGGACACCGGCGAGCTGCGTCCGACCGCGAGCCGTGAGGCGCTGTACGAGGACGACCTGCTCGCCGACACGCGGGAAGCGCTCGGCGGGCAGGTGCGTGACTGGCTCGTGCGCCTGGCCGCGACCGATCCCGCGCGGCTGCGGCAGTTCCTGATGATCCATCACCTTGGCGTCAAGGCGCTGGCGCTGCACGACGTGGAGATGCTGCGGGTGGTGGACCGCTGGTGGCCGATGGAGACGGACGCCGGGCCGATGACGCTCGCCGAGTTCCGGCGGCGGCACCCGGTGGTGCGCCACACGGCGACCTCCGATGAGTTCCGCGCGCTGGCGGCGGTCGCCGCCGCGCAGAACCTCGGCCTGGTCAACGGCGGCTACGCGTACGACATCGAGATCATGCGGCGGCTGCCGCTGCTGGACCCGTCGATCACCGTCCGCGGGCTGGACCCCGCCGAGCTGGCCACCCGGTTCGAGCCGCTGGATCCGGTGCTGGAGGCGCGGATACGGCCGTTCCTGGCGGTCGCCGCCGAGACCCTCAGGAGTCTGGGCTGCGCCGTCGTGCCGCGCTGCTTCGACCCGCCCGTCCTGCCCGCGCTCTATCTGAGGAGCCGGGCCGCCGCGCAGGCGGAGGAGATGCGGGAGGCCCGGTCGGCGGCGGGTGATCTGTGGTCGGGGGTGCTGGGCGCCGTGGACGCCACCGAGGCGGCGGACGTGCCGCAGTTCATCCTCAACCTGCGCAACCCCGTGGTACGCCGGCTCGCCGAGGCACCCGACCCGGCGCTGGCCTCGCTCGGTGTCCAGGCCCTGTACGGGCAG
Organism: Nonomuraea sp. NPDC049400; assembly: GCF_044466425.1. NCBI lineage: Bacteria > Bacillati > Actinomycetota > Actinomycetes > Streptosporangiales > Streptosporangiaceae > Nonomuraea > Nonomuraea sp. NPDC049400. The sequence goes on along the minus strand of NZ_JBITMP010000018.1, from coordinate 94,734 downwards.
GCCCTGCTGGCGGGCCACCATCCGCTCCGCCCCGAGGACAGCGCGATGCTCAACCGTTCCTTCCTGGCGCTGCTGGACCGGGCGATGGGCGGGAGAGGCGCCCAGTGAGCCGGAGCGAGCCCGAGGTGGCCGCGCTGCTGGAGCAGGCGCGGCGGATGCCCGATGGCGAGGCTCGGGCCGCGCTGCTGGAGGACGTGGTGCGGCACGCCGACGCCGGCGGCCTGCACCGGCTGGCCTTCGCCGCCCGCCGCAGCCTGGCAAACACGTACAGCGTCCGCGGCCAATGGGACAAGGCGTTCCCGCTGTTCTCTCGCTGCCTGAGCGAGTACGACGCCCGCCCGGGCGAGTTCGGACCGGAAGAGGACTGGACGCTGCGCCGCTGGTACGCGAGCATCGCCCAGTCGATGGCCGAGTTCCCCGAACTCGGCCTGGACCAGATCCGCGGCGCCTTCGAGGACATGGAGGGCCGTTTCCGCGCCGGCGGGCACAGCCTGCGGGACGTGTACGACGGCCGCCGGTGGGTGGCCCAGCTCGTCGGCGACTGGCCTGAGGAGGAGCGCTGCCACCGGCAGTGGAAGGCGGCCGGCGGGTTCGATCCCGACTCGGTGTGGAGTTTCGAGGCCGAGGTCGAGCGGCTGGTCCTGCGCGGCGACGACGCGTCCGTCGCGCGGGCGCTGGACCTCGCCGGGCCGGTGCTCGCGGGCCAGGTCGTCTTCGACGAGCCGCCCGCCCCGATCCAGTGCCTGATGCTGCTTCCGCTGGCCCGCGCCGGTCGCTTGGAGGAGGCGGCGCGGGCCTTCCACCGGGCTCGCCGGGCGATGGAGCACGGCGTCTACCGGTACGAGTACACGGCCATGCTGATCGAGTTCTGCGCCCTGACCGGCAATGAGGAGACCGGGCTGTCGGTGTTGCGGGAGTGCCTGGCCTTCTCCACGCGGCTGCGGCGGCCGAGCGGCACGATGGAGTTCGCCACCGCCGCGGCGGTCCTGCTGAGACGGCTGGTCGCGGACGGCCGGGGCGGCGAGACCGTCCGCGCGAACGGCAGCGACCTCAGCTGGCCCGCAGCGGAGCTGCACCGCCAGATGGCGAGCACGGCCCGTGACCTGGCCGCCCGGTTCGACGCCCGCAACGGCAACACCCACCAGGGGGATCGGATCGGCGCCCGGCTGGAGGCGGACCCGGTCGTCGAGTTCCTGCCGCTGACGCCGGGGGCCCGCAGGCCGGTGCGGCCGGCGATCCCGGCCGGCATGCCGCCCGAGGCGCTGCTGGATCGCGCCGAATGGCACAAGCGACGGTTCGAGAGCCCCCTGGTCCGCCGGTATCTGGCCGCTGTCGGCACGCCGCCGCCGCACCTGGCCGCGCGGCACGCGGAGCTGAGCGCGCTGACCGAGTGGCGGCAGGCCGACCCGGAGCGGGCCGAGGAACGGCTCCGGTGGGCGGCGGAGGCGTACCGGCAGGCGGGCGATCAGCGGCGTCACCTGGTGTGCCTGTGCCGGCTCGCCGACTTGTTGTGCGAACGCGGCCGGCACCACGAGGGTCTGCCCATGGTGGCGCGAGCGGTGGCCGGGCTGCGCCGCGACGGGGACGACGCGCTGATCGCCCAGGGCGAGCTGCTGCAGGCTCAGTCGCTGACCTCCGCCGGGCAGTACCAGAAGGCGGACCTGGCTCTGGCGCGCGCTGTCTGGCACGCCATGGCCTGCGGTGACCCGATCCTGATCGGTACGATCGCCCTGACCGAGGGGACCTGGCGGGACTCCGACGGCCATCCGCCCGCCCGAGTGATCGCCCTGGCCGACACCGCGCGATCGGCCTTCGCCGCCGCGGACTCACCCGGCCAGGTGGTCAGGGCGTACGAGCTGCGGCGCCGCGCCCACGAACGGGCCGGGGCGCCGCACCACTTCACCGAACTCGTCGAGCGGGACCTCGCCGCGCTGCCGCCGTCGGCGCCGGCACAGCTTCGCGGCTACCTGAGATACCGGCGCGGAGTCGCGCTCATCCACGCCGGCCGCCCGGCCGACGCCCTGGAGGACCTGATCGACGGGGTCGGTGAAGCGCGCTCCCGCGACGCCGACACCGCGGAACAGGGCTACGAGCTGGCCGTGGCGTACCGCGCGGCGGGCCGGCCCGAGGACGTGGTCGAGACCGCCGCCGACGTGGCCGATTGGCTGGAGCGCCTGCGCGACCTCGGAGAACTGTCCAGGGCGGAGATCCCCGACTGGAACCGCATGCTGCTCGCCGAGGCGCACGAAGCCCTCGGCGACCGCACTCTCGCGCTCGAGGAGTACCAGAAGGTCGTGGGCTCCGCCCGTCAGCGCAACCATCCCAGGCTGCTCCTCGACGCGCTGATGCCGTCCGCGAGGCTTCAGCACGTCCTGCGCCGGGACGCCGCGGCGGCCGCCGCCTACCGCGAGGCCGGCGACGTCGCGGCCGCTCTGGCCGACCCGCATGCCGTGGCCACGTGCCGCGCGTCCGAGGCGTTGTCCCTGCACCGGACCGGTGACCTCCAGCGGGCACTCGCCGTCCTCGCGCAGGCGCAGGCCGCGGCCGGTGCGCTGCCCCCGCAGCCGCCGGACCGCCTCGCCGGGACCTGGGCCGTCGTGTTCCGCAGCGCCGCTCACGTGCTGTCCGCCGCCGGCCGGCTCCAGGAGGCGGCCGACCATGCCGCACGCGCCGCGGCGGCCTTCCGGCAGGCGGGCGACGCGACCGAGGCGGCCGAGCTGGACCGGCTGCACGCCCGCACCCTCAGCCGTCAGGCCCAGGGTGGGTGAGTGACACAAAACACCGTCAAGCGGTTGAGTCTCCACCTAGGGGAGCCACGAAGGTGGGGGGCATGGCGCACTACTCGATCGGCGAGCTGGCCCGGCGGACCGGGCTGACCGTCAAGACCATCCGGTTCTACTCCGATCAGGGAATCGTGCCGCCTGCCGACCGCAGCCCCGCCGGGTACCGCCGCTACGACGCCGACGCCGTCGCACGCCTGGAGCTCGTACGCACGCTGCGCGACCTGGGGCTCGACCTTCCGACGATCCGGCGGGTCGTGGACCGCGAGGACTCGCTCCCCGAGGTCGCCGCGGCGCACGCCGAGGCCCTGGCCGTGCAGATCCGCACGCTCCGCCTGCGGCGCGCGGTGCTGGCGGCGGTGGCCCGGCGCGGCTCCAGCCCTGAGGAAACGGATCTCATGCACAGACTGGCCCGACTCTCCGAGGACGAACGCCGCCGCCTCATCGCCGGCTTCCTGGACGCCGCCTTCGACGGCCTGGACGCCGTCCCCGGGCTCGCCGGGGTCATGGGCTCGATGACGCCAGAACTGCCCGACGACCCCTCGCCCGAGCAGCTGGAGGCGTGGGTGGAGCTGGCGGAGCTGGCACAGGACCCGGACTTCCGCGCCGGCCTGCGCCGCACGGCCGAACACCTCGCCGCCGAGCACTCGGCGGGTTTCCGCGTTCCCGCTCCCCCGCGCCCCGACGCCGCCGCGCTGGCCCGCGACCACGCCCGTCCCGCGCTGGCGGCGGGCATCGACCCGGCCTCGCCCGAGGCCGATCCGGTGGTGGCGGCGGTCACCGCCCGGTACGCACACGACCGGGGCGTCCCCGACTCCCCCGCGCTCCGGCGGCGGCTGCTGGCCTGGCTGGAGAGCGCGCACGACCCGCGCAGGGATCGGTACTTCGAGCTGCTGGCGGTGATCAACGGCTGGACCGCCCCCGAGAGCCTGGCCCCCGCCCTCGACTGGTTCGCCGCGGCCATGCGCGCCCGGCTGCCGGCCGGGGAGGGTGCGGCGTCCAGGTGACGAGGTCCAGTACGGTTTCACCGTGGCCTCATCCGCCGCCTGGCCGCCGACCTCGGCGCCTCACGGATGGCCCTCCACCGCCATGTGGCCGACAAGGCGGCCAAATCGTAAGGCGGCTTGCAGAAGTTTTGTAAGACGCCTTACGATCTCCGGATGATCGACAGCGAACGGCCTCCGTACGACGAGCTGGAGGCTCGTTACGGCGCCCCGCTCGGCGTCGAGGACGCCCGCGCGCGCTGGGGCGCCCTCGTGGGCGACGCCATGAGCGGCGCCACCACCCTCATCACGCGCGAGCGCTGGGAGTGGGCCGCGCTGGTGCCGCTCTCGGAGGTGTCCGGGATGCTGAGCGGCCTGCCCGTGGTGTCGTTGTCGACGGCCCGCGGCAAGCTCGGCGAGCTCGTACGGCAGGTCGCCCAGCCGTACGACGAGACGCCGGTGCTGCTGACCCGCCACCGCACCCCGGTCGCCGCCCTGATCGCGGCCCGCCGCCTGCTCGACAGGCCGGGTCCGCGACGGCCCGCGGACCCCGACGCGCTCCTGCGGGCCGGCCACACCATCACCCTGGCCCTCGACTCCTGGGAACGAGTCATCGCCACCGCCCGCGACCAGGACGGCAACGAGATCGCCGTCGGCTCGTCCGGCAGCGCGGCGGGGGCGCTCAGGTCGCTCGGCTACTCGGGTTCGGCCGGCTGGACCACCGCGTCGGGCCCCGGGTAGACGAGCTCCTCGTGCCCGTCGTCGAACCGGACGAAGAACGGCGGCGTCCCGTTCTCGCCCCGGACCTCGATGATCTGGCCCTTCCTGTCTCCCTGACCGACGACGTGACCGTGGACGATCAGGCGGTCACCGACGCTCGCGTGCATGATGGGTTCCTCTCAGCTGGACTGCGGCAACGTTGAGGTTCCTTCCCACATTGCACCTGGCAGGCCGTCCCGCAAAGGGCATGCCTTTCTCATGTGACGTCCTGCACGGCGCCCTCCCAGCAGGACCGTCGACGCGACCGGGGCGCGGCTGTTAGCGTCTGCCGCCATGCGTGCCTTCGTCATCACAGGTCCGGGACGTGCGGAGGTCCAGGAGGTCGAACCGCCCACACCGCGCGAGGGCGAGGTGGTGGTCGAGGTCGAGCGGGCCGGGGTGTGCGGCACGGACATGGAGTTCTACTCGGGCGCGATGACGTACCTGCACACGGGAGAGGCGCGCTATCCCGTACGGATCGGCCACGAATGGGCCGGAATCGTGCGGGAGGCCGGCGACGGCGTGGATCCCGCCTGGCTGGGCCGCCGCGTCACCGGCGACACGATGCTCGGGTGCGGGAAGTGCGCGCGCTGCGGGGCGGGCAGGCAGCACCTGTGCGCCGACCGCTACGAGATCGGCATCCGCGGCGGCTGGCCCGGCGCCCTGGCCGAACGCCTGCCGGTGCCGGCCCGCGCGCTCCAGCCCCTGCCTGACGCGGTGGATCCCACGCTGGGCGCGCTGGTGGAGCCGGGCGGGAACGCGCTGAGGGCCGTGCGCGCCGCCGACCTGGCGCCCGGGGAGCGCCTGCTGGTCATCGGGCCGGGCACGATCGGGCTGCTGGCGGCCCTGATCGCGGCGGCGCAGGGCGTGCAGGTCCACCTTCTGGGCCTCACGGAGCGCTCGCTGGACTTCGCCCGCTCCCTGGGCTTCACCCGCACCTGGACGGCCCCGCCCGCCGAGCCGTTCGACGCGGTGCTCGACGCCTCGAACGGCCCGGGTTCGCCCGCGCCGGGGCGGCACGTGGTCTTCATCGGGCTGTCGGCGGATCCCAGTCCGGTCGACACGCGGCGGCTCGCGCTGAAGGACGTCACGGCCGTCGGGGTCCTCAGCGCGTCCGGCGGCCTGGCGGGCGCCGCCGACCTGTACGCGTCCGGCCAGGTGGATCCCCGGCCCCTGGTCGCGGCCACCGTCTCGCTGGCCGAGGCCGCCATCGTGCTGGCCGGGGAGCGGCGCCCGGAATGGGGCGCCGCGCCCAAGATCCACATCGACCCCAGGCTGCCCTGACGCCTGTCGCCGCGCCGGCACGATCCGGCGGTGGCGTCGGCCGCCTTCGCCGCGCTTGCCCTGGTCTCGCTGGGCACCGCCGCCACCGTCCCGCGCCGCGGTGACGTCGCGCTATGACCGGTCGCGGTCCAGGTCGGCCAGGTCGTCAGGGGTGAGCTCGATGGCGGCCGCGTCCAGGTTCTCCTCCAGGTGGGCGAGCGACCCCGTGCCCGGCGTGGGCAGGATGACCGGCGAGTGGTGCAGCAGCCACGCCAGCGCCACCTGACCGGCGCCGGCCCCGTGCCGCCGCGCCACCTCCGGCAGGTCGGCCCGCGCCAGTGAGCCGTTCCCCAGGGGGAACCACGGCAGGAACGCCAGCCCCCGCTCCTCGCACGCCCTCAGCACCGGCGCGGACTCGCGATCGAGCAGGTTGAAGCGGTTCTGCACGGAGGCGATCTCCGTGATCTCCAGCGCTCGCTCCAGCTCCTCCAGGGTGACCGTGTCGAGCCCGATGTGCCGGATCTTGCCCTCCTGCCGCAGCTCTGCCAGCGTGCCGAGCTGGTCGGCGAGCGGCACGTCCGGGTCGATCCGGTGGAGCTGGTAGAGGTCGATGGTCTCGGCCTTGAGCCGGCGCAGGCTCGCCTCGCACATGGCCCGCAGCCGCTCGGGCCGCCCGGCGACGTGCCAGACATTGGGCCCGGTACGGACGACGCCGCCCTTCGTCGCCACCACCAGATCGTCCGGGTACGGGTGCAGCGCCCGCGCCACCAGATCCTCGGCGATGTACGGCCCGTAGTTGTCGGCCGTGTCGATCAGCGTGACCCCGCGCTCCACGGCGCGGCGCAGCACGGCCACGGCCTGGTCCGGCTCGAGGCGCGGCCCCCAGTAGCCGGTCCCGGTGAGCATGCCGGTGCCGTACCCGAGCCGCCTGACCCGCAGCTCGCCCGCGATGTCGAAACTCTGACTGATCAATGCGCCCCCTCAGTAGCTGTGGCTCGCCGTGACTTCGGCGGAGGCCGACACCGCCCGCTCGGCCGCGCCGCCGCGCAGCGCGAGCACGAGCATGGACAGCGTGTCGACGATGGTGAGATGGGCGAGGCGGCTGGCCACCGCCTCCATCCCGAAGACGAGGTCCTGCCCGCCGCCGACCAGCACCCACGTGCTCTCCTCGGTCAGCGGCGAGCTGGCGTAGCTGGTGATCGTCACCACCTTCGCCCCGGCGGCGCGGGCGCGCCGCGCAGTCTCGACGGTGGAGCGCGTGGCTCCGCTGTGGCTGATCGCCAGGCAGACGGCCGGGTCCGGCAGCAGCTCGGCGGCCAGATGCGCGGTGAGCGGGTCGGGCGGCAGGTCCACCGGTAGACCCAGGGCTCGCAGCCGGTAGGCGGCGTCGACGGCGATCGCTCCCGACAGGCCGGTGGCCGCCATCAGCACCCGATCGGCCCCGCTGAGCGCCTCGGCCGCCGCGCTCAGGTCGGCGCGCGACAGCGTGGCGCTCAGCCCGCCGAGCGCCTCCCGGGCCGCCCGGACGGTCGCGGCCAGCGGGTCGAGGTCATCCTGGGGCTCGGCGCCCGCCGGCGCCTCGCGGGCGGCGGCGATCTTCAGCTCCTGGTAACCGCCGAACCCGAGCCGCCGGCACGAGCGCACCACGGTGGACGCCGACGTGCCCGCGAGCTTCGCCACGTCGCTCACGCTCAGGTGGACGAGCCGGACGCCCTGGTCGAGCACCACCTGCGCGACCCGCGCCTCGGCGTCGTGCAGCCCGGAGAGCCTGGCCCGCACGGTGGCGGCCAGGGAATTGTGTTCCATGGAGCGAGAGTAACAGAGAACAGAATTCCGCCTTCCCGGAAAACCTGTCGAGCCGCCGCCTCCGGATGTCTAGCGTTTCGCGGGTGGACATCTACCTGGAGACCGAGCGGCTGATCCTGCGCCGCTTCACCGAGTCCGACGCCGACGACCTCTTCGCGCTCGACAACGATCCGGAGGTCATGGAGTTCCTCAACGGCGGCAAGCCCACGCCGCGCGAGAAGATCGTCGAAGAGACGCTGCCCTGGTTCATCACGCACGGCTTCTTCGCCGCCGTCGAGAAGGCGTCGGGAACGTTCCTCGGCTGGTTCCACCTGCGGGCGCGCGACGGGGAGCCGGACGACGAGCCGGAGCTGGGCTACCGGCTGCACAAGTCCGCCTGGGGCAAGGGGTACGCGACCGAGGGCTCGCTCGCGCTGGTCGACAAGGCGTTCCGCGAGCTGGGCGCGCGCCGGGTGTACGCCCAGACGATGGCCGTGAACGTACGGTCCCGGCGGGTCATGGAGAAAGCCGGGCTGCAGCACACCCGCACGTTCCACCCCGAGTGGGACGACCCCCTGCCGGGCACCGAGGAGGGCGAAGTGGAGTACGAGCTGACCCGCGCCGAATGGGAGGCCCGCTGACCCCCAACCTGGTGCACTGGTCGGACCAGTCGCTAGGGTGCCTCCATGGGATATGACGCACTGTTCCGCCTGGACGGGCGGAAGGCCGTGGTGATCGGTGCAGGCAGCGGGATCGGCAGGGAGGCGGCGCTGGCGCTGGCCGCCCACGGGGCCACGGTGGTGTGCGCCGACCGCGACCTGGCCGCGGCGGAGAAGACCGCGGCCGCATGTGGCGGGGCCGCCCGCCTGCTCGACGTGCTGGACGCCGCGCAGGTGCGCGGAGCCGCCGAGGAGGAGCCCGCCGACGTGCTGGTGTTCACGGCCGCCACGAACGTCCGAAAGCGGCTGCTCGACTACTCCGGCGAGGAGTTCGACCGGGTGGTGGGCCTGAACCTGCGGGCCTCGTTCGACGTGGTCAGGGCGTTCGGGGCGGGCATGGTCGAGCGGGGGCGCGGGTCGATCATCGGGTTCGCGTCGATCCGCGCGTCCGTGACCGAGCCCGGGCAGAGCGTCTACTCCGCCACCAAGGCGGGCCTCGTGCAGCTGCTGCGCACGGCCGCCGCCGAGTTCGGGCCGCACGGCGTGCGGGTCAACGCCGTCGCGCCCGGCGTCGTGGAGACGCCGCTGACCAGGCAGATCAAGGACAACCCCGGCTGGTACGACGCCTACGCCGCCAAGAGCGCGCTCGGCCGGTGGGCGAGGGCGGAGGAGATGGCCGGAGCGGTGGTATACCTGGCCAGCGACGCGGCGAGCTTCGTGACCGGCTCCGTGCTGTACGTGGACGGCGGCTGGACGGCCGTGGACGGCCGCTTCGACCCGCCCAATTGACGGGTTCGGCCGCCGAATCGACATGATCGTCGGAGGTGTGCCACACTGGCGCCGACAAATCAACACAAGCTTGTCAGCGCCTGGTCGGTTGGTGGAGTGCGCTGGCGTGCTCGCTCGGTAGCGGGCACGGCCAGTCACGCCTCCACGCGGGATCACGGTCGTGTACGCGCCGAGCCGTACACGAAAGGACCATCATGTCCACCGACCAGTTCGGGCTCGCCGAAGGTGCCTACGTCCCCGATCCCGATCGCGACACGGCGCTGCTCCTCGACGCGTTCTATGACCATCTCGCCGCGACCCTGCGCGAGCACGCGCTTCCCGGCGATCTCACGACCGCCATGCGGGCGCGTCAGGTCGAGCTCGAAGCGGCGAACCAGCACCTGATCGTCGATGAGCCCGCCCGCCACAACCTGCGCATGACCTTGGCCTTGGTGGCCGCCCACGAGTTCCTCCTGCCCAGGCTGGGCCAGGAGACGGCCATCGCCGTCGTCCGCACGTCCTTCATCGAACCGCTCGGCGACGCCATGAAGGAAGGCACCCGGGCGATGCTGGACAACGCGCCGGACGCCTTCCTGGCCATGGTGGAGGTGAGCAAGTCACGCGAGGAGCACGCGTTCGGGAAGGGGTTCGTCTTCGACCGGCCGGTCGACGACGACAAGCGCTATCACGTCGACGTGCGCCGGTGCTTCTACCACGACGTCCTGGTCGCGAATTCGGCGCCGGAGCTGACCCCGGTCATGTGCGCGTTCGACGCGAACTGGATCGAGGCCATCGCGCCCGGCAGGCACGGCTTCCGGTTCGATCGCCGCACCACCATCGGAACGGGCGGCACGCATTGCCCCTTCCACTTCAGCCGGACCCAGTAAGCCGGCCGACGCCTCAAGAGGGGCTCCTTCGCAGTCGCGGCGGAGCCCCTCCGGCCGAAGGACGACGATCACGCGGGCCGGATGATCGCCATCCTGGTCACGGTCAGCTCCTCGATGGCGAAGCGCGGCCCCTCGCGCCCGATGCCGGAGTCCTTCACGCCGCCGTACGGCATGTTGTCCGCCCTGAACCCCGGCACCTCGTTGACCACCACTCCCCCGGCCTCGATCCGCTCGATCGCGGCGAAGGCGGTGGCCAGCGACCGGGTGAAGACCGCCGCGTGCAGGCCGTACCTGGACCGGTTGACGGCGGCGAAGGCGGCGTCGAGGTCGGGCACCGAGCGCACGACCACCACGGGCCCGAAGATCTCCTCGTCCCAGGCGGCGGCGCCGTCGCCGACGCCGGCGAGCACGGTCGGGGCGATGGCCCGGCCCTCGCGGTGCCCGCCCGTGACCGGCTCGCCTCCCGACCCGGCGATCCACTCCAGCACGCGGTCGGTGGCGGCCTGGTCGATGAGCGGGGCGACGCGGGTGTCCGGCAGGCGGGGGTCGCCGACCGTGACCTGCTTGACGCGCTCGGCCAGCAGGGACACGAACCGCTCGCGTACGGGCTCCTCGACCAGCACCCGCTGGACGGAGATGCACGCCTGGCCGGAGGCGTAGTAGCCGCCGCGCACGACGGCGTCGGCGGCGGCCTCCAGATCGGCGTCGGCCGCCACGACGAGCGCCGCGTTCGACCCCAGCTCCAGCAGGACCTTCGTGGGTGCGGCGTTGCGGGCGATGGCGTGCCCGGCGGCGGCCGAGCCGGTGAACGAGACCGCGCCGACCCGCCGGTCCTCCACCAGCGTCCGGCCGACCTCGACGTCGCCGGTGACGAGCTGCACGGCCTGCGCGGGCAGCGCGTTCGCCGAGCGGATGAGGTGCACCAGCCAGAGCGTGGCCAGCGGGGTGGCGGGGGCGGGCTTGACGATGACGGGGCAGCCCGCGGCCACGGCGGGGGCGATCTTGTGGGCGGCGAGCAGCAGCGGGTAGTTGAAGCCGGTGATCCCGACGACCACCCCGATCGGGCGGCGCGTCCAGAACCCGATCAGGCCCTCGCCCGAGGGAAGGAGGTCGAGCGGCACCGTCTCGCCGTGCAGCCTGGCGACCTCCTCGGCGGCCGTGGCGAGGGTGACGAGCGTCCTGGCGACCTCGACCTTGCAGTCGACCAGCGGCTTGCCGGTCTCGAGCACCAGCAGGCGCTCGAACTCCTCGCGGTTGGCCTCGAGGGCGTCGTGGGCCTTCATGAGGGCGGCGCGGCGGGCGTGCGACGGCAGCGCCGCCATGGCGGGCGCCACGGCGAGTGCCTCTTCCACGGCCCGCTCGGCGAGGGCCTTCGTGCCCCGCGGGGCCTCGGCCACCACGGAGCCGTCGTAGGGGAAGGTGATGTCGTCGGTTTCCGCCGTTTCCACCCATCCGTCCCCGATGGGCAGGCCGGACGGCCATGCGGTGTCGATGGTCATGATCGCTTCCGTTGGGCGCTGGGGAACACGTCGAGGTACGCGGGCGCGCCCTCGCGCCCGGTGGCGGCGAGGACGGCGTGCGCTATGGCGCGGCTGAACACGTCGGCTCCGGCGGCCAGGAGCTCCTGGAGGGTGTCGTGGCCGGGTTCGGGGCGGGCGCAGGTGGCCAGGGCGAAGATGGTGTCGCCGTCGGTCATGGTGTGGGCCGGTCTGATCGCCCTGGCCAGGCCGTCGTGGGCGACCGCGGCGAGCTTGCCGCACTGGGCCTTGGTGAGGGTGCGGTCGGTGGCCACCACGCCGATGGTGGTGTTGAACGACGGGGCGTTTTCGGGATGCCAGGCGTCCACCTCCTCCTGGAGCGGGGGCTGGAGGTGGTCGAACTCGCCCGGGAGGCCGTACCGGGCGCCTGCGAGGGTGCCGTCCACGGGGTCGAGCACGGACCCCACGGGGTTGGCGACGACGAGGGCGGCCACGGTGGTGCCGTCCGGGAGCACGACGCTCGCGGTCCCCACGCCTCCGGCCAGGCCGCCCGCCCGTGCCCCCGTGCCCGCCCCGATGGACCCGTTCGCCGTCCCGGGCGCGCCGCCGACCACGTCCGCCTCACCATCGTGGGCCGCGGGCCATCGGGGGGAGCCGGTGCGGAACGCGGCGCCGTCGAGCGGTGAGCCGCCGTCAGGGGTGAGGGCCGCGTCGTAGGCGGCCGTGCCGAACGTCGCGTCAGGGGTGGCGCGGAACGTGCCACCGCGCCCCAGGTCGAAGATGACCGCGGCCGGCACGATGGGCACCACGCCGCCGGCCACCGGGTAGCCGATGCCCGCGTCCGCCAGCCGGTCAATCACCCCGCAGGCCGCCGACAGCCCGTACGCGCTCCCGCCGCTCAGCACCACGGCATGGACCCGCGAGACCAGGTTGCGCGGGTCCAGCAGCTCCGTCTCGCGGGTGCCTGGCGCGGCGCCGCGCACGTCGACCCCCGCCACGGCGCCCGAGGGAGGGGCCAGGACGACGGTGGTGCCCGTGAGGTAGCCGCCCTCCGCCCGCTGCGCGTGGCCGACCCGGAGACCGGAGACGTCGGCCAGCGAGTTGGCAGGACCAGGACGCATCAGAAGTCGCCGTTCAGGAACCGGCGGGCCGCCTCGGCGAAGACACGGGTGCACTGGACGATCTCGGCGACCTCCACGAACTCGTCCGCCTGGTGCGCGATCCACTTGCCGCCGGGCCCGTACACCACCGAGGGGACGCCGCCCCAGTGCGTCAGCACGGTCCCGTCCGTGGACCCGGGCACCCCGCCGTAGACCGGCTCCGCGCCGGTGACGGAACGGTGGGCGGCGGCCAGCGCGGCCACCACCGGGTCGGACACGGGCACGTCCACCGGCGGCCGGTCCACCAGCACCGACACCTCGGCCGCGATCCCGTCGAACGAGGCCAGGGCGGCCACCCGGTCGGCGATCAGCTTGTGCTCGACGCCGGGGATCGTCCGCACGTCCACGAACACCGACGCGACCGCCGGGATCACGTTGACCTGCTCCTCGGACCCCGCCTGCAGCACGGTCGGCGTGACGTACACCTCGCCGAGGTGCTCGTGCGCGGGATGGCGGCCCTGCAGCTCCTCCTGCAGCGACCGCAGCCCCACCAGCAGCGAGCCCACCGCAGGAAGGGGGTTGCGGCCGTGCTGGGGCATGGCGCCGTGCGCCATCTTGCCGGCGAAGTCCACCCGCAGCCGCAGCGCCCCCTTGGCCACCGCGCAGATCTCGCCCGCCTCGGGCTCGGCGACGATGGCGCCGTCCACGTCGGCGGTGAGCCCTTCTGCGACGAAGTGGTGCGCGCCGATCATGAGGCCCTCCTCGTCGGCCAGCGCGCACACCTTGATCCGCCCGGGGAACGGTCCAGCCAGCTGCAGCGCCCGGGTGGCGTAGAGGGTGGCGGCCAGACCGGACTTCATGTCGGCGCTGCCCCGCCCCCACAACTTCCCGTCGCGGATCTCCCCGCCGAACGGGTCCACGGTCCAGGTGGACAGGTCGCCCTCGGTCACCACGTCCGTATGACCCTCGAACATCAGTGTCGGCCCGTCACCGCCGCCGCCCTCGACCACGGCCACCACGTTGGGCCGGTCGGGCTCGACCTCGTACACGGTGGGCTGCCAGCCCCACTCCCGCATCTTGGCCGCCACCAGGTCGGCGGCGGCGCGCTCGCGCCGTCCGGGGTCGTTGGTGCTGGGGATCCGCACCAGCGCCTGGGTGAACTCCACCACTCCGCCGGCATCGACGTCGATCAAAACAATCCCTCCAGAGTCGGTACGGCCTGCAGCAACGTACGCGTGTAGGGGTGGGCGGGCGCGGCCCAGACCTCGTCCACCGGCCCGCTCTCCACGATCTCCCCGCGGCTCATGACCGCGACCGTCTCGCACACGTGCCGCACCACGGACAGGTCGTGCGAGACGAACACGAGCGTGAGTCCCAGCTCGTCCACGAGGTCGGCGAGCAGGTTGAGTATCTGCCCGCGCACGGACACGTCCAGGGCGCTCACCGGCTCGTCGGCAACCAGCACCTTGGGCCGGGGCGCGAGCGCGCGGGCGATGGCGATGCGCTGCCGCTGACCGCCGGAGAACTGGTGCGGGTACCGGTCGGCGGCCGACGCGGGCAGCCCGACCTCCTCCAGCAGCTCCGTCACGCGGTCGCCGACCGGCAGTCCGAGCGCGACGAGCGGCTCGGCCACGAGGTCGCGCACGCGCATGCGGGGGTCGAGCGAGCTCATCGGGTCCTGGAAGACGATCTGCAGGTTCTCCCGCAGGAAGCGCAGCCGCCGCTCCGGCCTGCCGGTTATTTCCTGCCCCTCGAAGCGGATGGACCCGCTGGTCGGCTGGTCGAGGCCGCAGAGCAGGCGCAGCAGCGTCGACTTGCCCGAGCCGGACTCGCCGACGATGCCGTACCGCTCGCCCCGTCCCACCGCGAGCGAGACGTCCTTGAGCGCCTGCACGGCGGCGCCCGGCTTGGTGAGCGAGGTGCGGGGCCGGTGGTAGACGCGGCTGAGGTGCTGGGCGTCAATCAGCGGGGTGCCAGCATGCGTGGGCATGGCCGTCTCCTGTCAGCGCCGGTACGTTCTCGCACTGGGGGGTGGCGTCCTGGCAGCGGTTCCGGAAGACGCAGCCGCCGGGGAACTGCCCGGCGGGTGGCACGCTGCCCTTGATGGTGGGCAGCCGGGTGCCCCGCGGGGTGAGCTTGGAGGCGGCCAGCAGGCCCTCGGTGTAGCGGTGGCGGGGCCTGGTGAAGACCTCGCGGATGGGGCCGCTCTCGACGACTCGGCCGCCGTACATGACCAGGACCCGCTCGCAGACGGAGGCGACGACGGCCAGGTCGTGGGTGATGAACAGCAGCGCGGGCGCGACCTCGGCGATCAGCTCGAGCATCTGCTTCTGCACGGTGACGTCGAGCGCCGTGGTGGGCTCGTCGCAGATGAGCAGCTCGGGCTCGTTGGCCAGGGCGATGGCGAGCATGACGCGCTGCCGCTGGCCGCCGGAGAGCTGGTGCGGGTAGGCGCGGGCGATCTGCGCGGGCTCCGGCAGGCGTACGCGTTCCAGCAGGTGGATCGCGCGTTCACGGGCCTCCTGGCGGCTGCGGCCGTGCAGGGTCATGACCTCGGCGACCTGGGCGCCGATGCGCATGAGCGGGTTCAGCGCGGTCATCGGCTCCTGGAAGACCATGGAGACGTCCCGGCCGCGCAGCCGCTTCAACCGGCTCTCCGGCACGCCGACCAGGTCGTTCTCGCCCATCCTCGCGCTGCCCGTGGCGGTGACGCCCTCGGGGAGCAGGCCCATGAGCGACAGCGCGGTCAGCGACTTGCCGGAGCCGGACTCGCCGATCAGCCCGACACGTTCGCCGGGCGCGATGTCGAACGACACCTCGCGCACCAGCTCCAGCTCGTCCGCCCGTACGGTCAGGCCCTCAACTCTCAGCACGGATCCTCCTGAGCTTCGGGTCGAGGTAGTCGCGCAGGCCGTCCCCCAGGAGGTTGAAGCCGAGCACGGCCAGCGCGATCGCCAGGCCCGGCCAGAGGGCCAGGCGCGGGGTGGAGAACAGCAGCTCCTGCGACTCCTGCAGCATCCGGCCCCACGACGGGGTCGGCGGGCGGGTGCCGAAGCCGAGGAACGACAGCGCCGCCTCGGCCAGGATCGCGATCGCGAACGACACCGACGACTGCACGATGAGCACGGAGCCGATGTTCGGCAGCACGTGCCGCATGGCGATGGCCGTGCGGCCGCGCCCGGCTGCCCTGGCGGCGAGGATGTAGTCGGTGACCATGACCTGGAGCGTGGCGGCGCGCGCCACGCGGGCGAACGCGGGCACGGTGGCCACGCCGATCGCGATCATCGCGGTGAGCGTGCCCGGCCCGTAGACCGCGCCGAGCATGACGGCCAGCAGCAGCGCGGGGAACGCGAACACCAGGTCGTTGACCCGCATGATCAGCTCGGAGAGCCAGCCGCGCGGCGTCATCCCGGCGACCACGCCGAGCGGCGTGCCGATCAGGGCGGCGATGCCGACGGCCACGATGCCGACGTAGAGGGTGGTCCTGGCGCCGACCATGAGCTGGCTGAAGGTGTCGCGGCCGAACTTGTCGGCCCCCAGCAGGTAGCCCTCGCCCGGCTGCCGGAGCTTGCGCGCGGCGTCCACGAGCGTCGGGTCGTGCGGCGTCCAGAAGAACGACACGACGGCCGCCAGCACCACGAGCCCGACGAGCACGCCGCCGACCAGCAGCCCGGCGTTGATCCGGCCCCTCATCGCAGCCTCGGGTCGAGCAGGTGGTAGGCCACGTCCACCACGAAGTTGATCAGCAGCACGGCTGCCACCAGCACCATCACCACGCCTTGGACGAGCAGCAGGTCACGCCCGGCGACGCCGTTGAGCAGCAGGTCGCCGAGGCCGGGGATGACGAAGACCCGCTCGACCACGACCGCCCCGATCAGGAGGGTGGCCAGCTGCAGGCCGAGCACGGTGACGACGGGGATCGAGGCGTTGCGCAGACCGTGCCGCCACAGGGCGCCGGTGCTGCCCCGGCCCTTGGCGCGGGCCGTGCGCAGGTAGTCCTCGCGCATCACGTCGAGCACGGCGCTGCGCACGTACCGGGTGAGCACGGCGCCCTGCACGAGCCCGAGCGACAACCACGGCAGCAGCAGGCTGCGCAGCCACTCCCCCGGGTTGTCGGCGATCGGCACGTAGCCGCCGGACGGCAGCGCCTGGGCCTGCACCGCGAACACGAACACCAGCAGGATGCCGGCCAGGAACGCCGGGATCGCGATGCCGACCTGGCTGACCGCGCTGATGGCCGCGCCCAGGGGGTTGCGGTGGTGCACGGCCGCGAACGTGCCCAGCGGCACCGCGATGGCCAGCGCCACCGCCATGCCGCCGAGCACCAGCACAGCCGTGACGCCGAGCCGGTCGCTGATCTGCGGGCCGATGGGCGAGCTCGTCACGTACGAGGTGCCGAAGTCGCCCTGGAGGAGCCCGCCGAACCAGTCGAGGAACTGCGCGACCGGCGCCCGGTCGGTGCCGAACTGCTTGCGCAGCTCCGCCACCGCCTCCGGGGTGGCGTTCACGCCGAGCGCGATCTCGGCCGGGTCGCCGGGCAGCAGGGCCATGAACGCGAACACCACCACGCCGGCCACGGCGGTGCTCGCGACGAGCACCGCCAGGCGTTTGATCAGGTACAGCGTCACTGTTGCTTGGCGAGCGCGGTGAAGTCGAAGGACTCGGCGATGGCGTTCTTCGGCAGCCCGGTGACGCCCTTCTTCGCCACGATCAGGTTGGGGAAGAGGAAGAGCCAGTCGGCCGCCGCGTCGTCGGACAGCAGCTTGGCGGCCTTCTTCAGGTCGTCGGTCTGCTGCTGCTCGGTGCCCTCGTCGGCGGAGGCGAGCAGCTTGCCGAACTCGGGGTTGTCGTAGTGGAAGTAGTACGACTTATCGGCAAATATGCCCATGTCGCGGGGCTCGACGTGGTTGATGATGGACATGTCGTAGTCGCCCTGCTTGAACACCACGTCCAGCCAGCGGGCCGGGAACTCCAGGGGCTCGATGTCGGCGTTGATGCCCACCTGGGCGAGCTGCGACTTGACGACCTGGGCGCTGGCCACCGCGTACGGCAGGTTGGGGATGCGCATCTTGACGCTGAGCGTCTTGCCGCCGAGCAGCTCCTTGGCCTTGGCCGGGTCGTACGGGTAGTCGCCCGTACGGTCCTCGTACCACGGATCGGTGGGCGGCACCATCGAGCCGATCAGCTGGCCGCGCCCGGCCCAGGCGGTCTCCAGCAGTGCCTTGTGGTCGATCGCGTAGCGGACGGCCTGCCTGGCCTTCTTGTCGTTGAACGGCGGGCGGCTGTTGTTCATCGACAGCACGACCTCGCCGTTCGTGGTGCCCTCGACCGTCTGGAAGCGGTTGGGGTCGGCGAACTGCTGCAGCGACTCGGGAGCCTGCACGGCCGAGATGACGTCGATGCCGCCGGTCAGCAGCGCGTTGTTCATCGCTGTGGCGTCCTTGAAGTACTTCAGCGTGATCGACGACAGCGACGGCTTGGTGCCCCAGTAGGAGGCGTTCGAGTTGAGCTGGATGGAGTCGCCGCGCCGCCACGAACCGAGCGTGTACGGGCCGGTGCCGACGGGCTTGTTGGCCAGGTCGGAGACCCCGGTCCGGCTGAACATGGCGCCGAGCCTGGTGGCCATCGAGTAGAGGAAGCCGTTGCTGGGCTTCTTGAGCGTGACGACGGCGGTGGAGTCGTCCTTCTTCGCCACCTTGTCGACGACGTCGAGCTGGGCCTTGATCTTGAGCTTCCAGTCCGTCTTCACCCGGTCGAGCGAGAACACCACGTCGTCGGCCGTGAACGGCGCGCCGCTGCTGAACTTGACGTTCTTGCGCAGCGTGAACGTGTAGGTCTTCCGGTCGGGCGAGACCTCCCACTTCTCGGCGAGCAGCGGCACGATCTTGCCGTCCTGGTCGAGCTTGACCAGACCCTCGTACACGTTGACCAGCAGCGCCTGGGGAATGGCGGCGCCCTCGGTCGAGGTGAAGTCCAGGTTCGCGGGCTCGGCCACGAATCCGACGGACAGCGTCTGGGTCTTGGGGGTGGAGCTGCCGCCGCCGCTGGAGGTGCCGCCGCAGGCGGCCGTGCCCAGCAGGAGACCGCCGGCGGCGATCCAGATCCCGATTCGCCTCATGTCTTACAGCCTCCTGGCTAGTGCACTGGTCGGACCAGTAGGCTACGCACATTGCCAGTCGACGGCGGCTCGGGTCAAGGGGGCTTTCATGGGTGGTCCGCGTTTCGAGCCGGTGCGTACCGTACGCGCCTATGAACGGGTGGTGGAGCAGGTCGAGGAGGCCATCGAGAGCGGCGCGCTCTCACCGGGCCAGCGGCTGCCGAGTGAGCGGGAGCTGATGGTGCAGTTCTCGGTCAGCCGCTCCACCGTGCGCGAGGCGCTGCGGGTGCTCCAGGCACGCGGCCTGGTGCGGTCGCGGCCCGGTGACCCGAACGGCGCGGAGGTGCTGCCGTTCTCGCCCGCCACGCTGCACAAGTCGATGAGCACGCTGGCCAGGGTGTCGGAGCTGTCGCTGGCCGAGCTGGTGCAGTTCAGGATGGTGCTCGACTCCTCGGCCATCCTGCTGGCCGCGCGGCTGCGCACCGACGCCCAGCTCGCCGAGATGGCCTCGGCCGTC
The DNA here is from genome assembly GCF_044466425.1 of Nonomuraea sp. NPDC049400. Classification (NCBI taxonomy): domain Bacteria; kingdom Bacillati; phylum Actinomycetota; class Actinomycetes; order Streptosporangiales; family Streptosporangiaceae; genus Nonomuraea; species Nonomuraea sp. NPDC049400. The sequence continues at coordinate 75,658 of NZ_JBITMP010000018.1, read as the reverse complement.
GCGGCCATGCGGGCGGCCGTGGAGGCGGGCCAGGACGCGTTCGGCGAGGCCGACGTGGCCTTCCACGACGTGGTGGCGCGGGCGAGCGGCAACAAGCTCATCCAGATCTGCATGGACGTGGTCCGCTCGATCGTGCTGAAGCTGGTCTCGGAGAAGATCGCCGACGCGGACGACCGGGAGGCGCTGATGCGGCAGAGCATCCGGCACCACGAGGAGGTGCTGGCCGCCATGCGGGCGGGCGACGGCCCACTGGCCGCCCGGCTGTCCAGGAAGGCGATGTACGACTACTACGCGGGCTACGTCCCGGCCGGCGAGCGCGCCGCTCTCCTGGCCCTGCTGGACTGACGCCTTCGCAAGTCGTACCGGCCTGGGACCACCCAGATCCGAGCGGACGGAACGGGTGTTATCTTGCCTGCGTGGAGCGCGTGGATGGGGACGGGCTGACAGAGGCCTTTCTGCGCGAGCCGCGCCGCTACACCAGCCACCAGGTCGCCTACATGGCGGGGGTGCCGGTCTACCGCGCGCGGCGATACTGGCGTGCCCTGGGGTTCGCGAACGTGGCCGACGACGCGGTCGAGTTCACCGACTCCGACGTGGAGGCCCTCAGGATCATGCTCGAGCTGGTCCGCTCGGGCCTCTACGACGAGGAGCACATGCTGCTGGTGGCCCGCTCCCTCGGCAGCGCGACCGCCCGGCTGGCCGAGTCGCAGGCCGAGATGGGCGTCGACGCGCTCGACCAGGCGGGCGTCCCGCTGGCCGAGCGCCCGCGGGCCTGGCGGCGGCGGGCCGAGCGGGTGGTGCCCGATCTCGCGCAGCTGCTCGTCTACACCTGGCAGCGCCAGCTGGCCGCCGCCGCGGGGCGCATCGCCGAGCAGGACATGAGCGCGGTACGCCTGGCCGTCGGCTTCGCCGACCTCGTCGCGTTCACCCGGCTGAGCAGGCAGATCACGGGGACCGAGCTGGCCAGGCTGATCGACAGGTTCGAGGGGCGCTCGGCCGACATCGTGACCTCGACCGGCGGGCGGGTGATCAAGACGCTGGGCGACTCTGTGCTGTTCGTGGCCGACCAGGCGCACGTGGTGGCGGAGATCGCGCTGCGGCTGGTGGAGACGCACGCCCGGACCAAGGACATGCCCGAGCTGCGGGTGGGGCTGGCGGCCGGGCCGGTGATCTGGCGCATGGGGGACGTGTTCGGCACCACGGTCAACCTGGCCAGCAGGCTCACGGCCCTGTCGCTGCCGGGGACGATCCTGGCGGATCCGCAGTTCGCGGAGGAGCTCGAAGGGGACCGGGCGTTCCGGCTCCGGGAGGTCAACCGGCTGTCGGTGCGCGGGCTGGGCGAGCTGGCGCCCTTCACGGTGACCCGCGCCGGCTCGATCTGACCCCGGGCCGCGGCGCCCTTCGGTGAGCAGTGGCTGTCCCGCGGCGGTTTTCGGGAACCTGGGCGGGCGGGCAACCTCGTGTCGCGGTCGATGCGTCACTACCGTCGGCAGGCTCTGACAGGAGGCAGTTCAAGTTGGCGGATAGGGCGATATTTCAGGACTTCGTGGTCGCCAGGTCGGATCGGCTGTTACGTACCGCGTACCTGCTGACCCACGACTGGGCGGCGGCGGAGGACCTGCTGCAGGAGTCGCTGGCGAAGGCGTGGTTCGCCTGGCCGGGCATCGACGAGCCCGAGGCGTACGTACGCAGGGTGCTGGTGACCACGTACACCTCCTGGTGGCGCCGCAGGTGGCGCAGGGAGCTGCCCAGCGGCGACCTGCCGGACGAGCCCGCGTACGACGACGAGGGCCGGCGCGAGGAGCTGTGGCAGGCGGTCGGCCGGCTGCCCGCCAAGCAGCGCGCGGTGATCGTGCTGCGCTTCTACGAGGACCTGCCGGTGGCGGAGGTGGCCAGGGTGCTGGGCTGCCAGGAGGGCACGGTCAAGAGCCAGACCGCGAAGGCGCTGGCCAAGCTGCGAGTGGACGAGTCGATCGTGAAGGAGCTGCACCGATGACCGTGCAAGACCTGCGTGACGTCCTGCGTGAGCAGGCCGAGACCCCGTCGCCCGCGAACCCGTACCGGCACGAGCAGGTCCGCTCCCGCATCCGCCGGACCAGGCTGCGCAGGCGGGTGACGGCGGGCGCCGCGGTGGTGGCGGCCGTGGCGGTCGGCGTCTACCTGATCCCCGGGGCGGTGGCCGCGCCGGAACGCGGCACGACGGCGGCGCAGACGGAACACGGGACGGCGGCTGCCGGGCTGCCGGAGTCGTTCACCTCCCGCGACGGCACCAGGTACCGCCGCCTGGCCACCGCCACGCTCAAGAAGAACGGCGAGGCGAAGACGTCGGTCAAGGTCCCGGTCTCCGGCAAGCCGCTGGATGTGGCCGCGGCATGCGACGGTGATGGGGGCAGCCCGGCGCCGAACGTCTCCGTGAACGGCCGCGACGACCCCAAATCCAGCTTCGCGCCGTGCGAGAAGGGGATGTTCCTGCGCCCCCTGACCATGATCGAGCCCGGCGCCACGGAGGCCACGGTCACGTTCGACACGATCACCTACGGCTCGCCGGGCTGCGGTCAGGAGCAGGGCGGGACGTGCGGGCCCGTCGTGCCGGAGCAGAGCACCTGGAGGCTGGCCGTCTACGAATGGACGCCGCCCGCCCGCCCGGTCCAGCCCGAGCGGGGCAAGGCCCTCCCCGCCCGGCTGGCGGGCTGGAAGCTGGCCCGCTCCGCGACGGGTGTGTCGGACAGGGATCGGTCGTTCTCGCTGGTGGTCAAGAGCGAGAGCGGGAAGGTCGCCATCGATCAGCTCTGTACGGGTGACCTGGCCACGCGGACATGGTTCACGTACCAGGTCGGCCTCGAGAAGTCCGCCGCGACCGCCACTTGTGCCGTCTGGAAGACAGGCCCGTTCCCCATGGCCATGGCCGAGTTCCGGGTGCCCAAGGGCGAGCGGGTGACGATCACTGGGCGGCTGGGCGTCCTGGGCGAGTCCACCAACCGCCCGGTTCGCTGGTCGGCAGGGGTTTACGTAAGGTAGATCACGTGACGGAACAGGTTGCCATCGAGGGCAGGCTGGTGGACGCTGACGCGCGCTTCATGCTCCGCGCGCGCTACGGTCACTTCACCGCCATGCAGGTCAGGGATCGCCGGGTGCGCGGGCTCGAGCTGCACTTCGCGCGACTGGAGGCGGCCAGCACGGAGCTGTTCGGCGTCCCGCTCGACCGCGCCGCGGTGCTCGGCTCCATCAGGGCCGTGCTCGGCGACGCGCGGGACGCCGGCGTGCGCGTGTACGTCGTGGAGGCGGACCGGCCGCACGTGATCGCGAACGCCGCCCCGCCCCACGAGGCGCCCACCCGCCCGCAGAGCGTGAAGCCGGTCGTCTACCAGCGCTTCCTGCCGCACATCAAGCAGGCGTCCGGCATGCTGCAGGCCCACGTCGGGCGGCTGGTCCGACGTGAGGGCTTCGACGAGGCGCTCCTCACCACCGAGGACGGCCTGATCAGCGAGGGCTCGATCACCAACCTGGGCGGCTTCGCCGGCGGCCGCCTGGTCTGGCCGGACGCGCCGATGCTGCACGGGATCACGATGCAGTTGCTGGAGCGGATCGACGTCCCGCAGGAGCGGCGGCCACTGAAGGCCGCCGACCTGCCGGGCTTCGACCAGGTCTTCCTCTGCAACTCCTGGGGCGTGTGGCCGGTCGGCCGGGTGGACGACGTGCCGCTGCCCCAGGACGACGCGCTGATGGCCCGCCTGCTCGACCACTACGACCGCATTGCGTGGGAGCCGCTGGACTGACCCCTTTGGGGGGACGATCGCCAGTGATCTCAATCAGCCGCGCGCCCAAACTGTCGCGCATCCTCGATCATGATCTGTGCGCAGCAGCGGTGGAGTTCGTCGCTGAACACCCCACCCGACACTTGGGGCGTGGAGGCTTGCGACCACGCAACGACCCCTTCAGACATCGGTTGCACTTTCCATCGCGGGAACTGGGGCACACCGCTAGCATGTTCGACTGTGAGGCTGGTGGTGCAGGTGAAGCTCCTGCCTACGCCTGAGCAGGCGGAGGCGTTGGAGGCGACCCTGCACCAGCTCAACCAGGCCGCCAATCAGGTGTCCCGACTCGCCTTCGAGAGCAAGACCTTTGGGGTATTCGCCTTGCGCCGCCGGGTCTACAGCGAGTTGAAAGCCGTCGGACTTGGGGCGCAGCAGGCCCAGCACGTGATTAAAAAGGTAGCTGACGCCTACACTACCCTGCGGGGGTTGATCCGCAACGGCAGGTTGACGGGCAAGCGCCGAGTTAAGGCCGAGTCCAAACCGATCTGCTTTCGCAGCAATGCAGCCCGTCCGTTCGATGACCGTTGCCTGTCGTGGCTGCACGATGCCCGTACGGTGTCGATCTGGACCCTCCGGGGCCGGGTGAAGGGCATCGCGTTCACCGGGTCTGCCGAGCAGCTCAAGATGCTCGCGGCCTATCGGCGGGGCGAGTCCGATCTGCTGCTGCGCGACGGGGTGTGGTATCTCATCGCAACCTGCGAGGTTCCTCAGGCTCGGTTGGAGGCTGACCCGGACGGGTGGATCGGGGTGGACCGGGGGGTTGTCAACCTTGCCACCACCAGCGACGGGATCACCTACAGCGGGGAAAGACTGTCTGGTTACCGGCGGCGGATGGCCCGGGTGCGGGCCGAACTACAAGCACGCAGGACCAAAAGCGCCCGCCGGAAGCTTAAACGGCGTGCCAAGCGGGAACGCCGGTTCGCCGCCAACACCAATCATGTGATCGCCAACGAGATCGTGGCCGATGCGCAGCGCACCGGACGCGGCATCGCCGTCGAGGAGCTGGCGGGGATCCGCGACCGGGTACGGCTTTGGCCATCCCAGCGGGCCACGCTCTCGACCTGGCCGTTCCACCAACTGGGCGACTTCCTCGCCTACAAGGCACGCCGCGCCGGTGTCGCCTTCGTACAGGTGGATCCGGCCTACACCTCCCAGATGTGCCCGAACTCCTGGTGCGGGCACACCGCGCGAGGAAACCGCCCCACCCGAGACACCTTTCGCTGCAGGTCGTGCGGGTTCGCTGGACCCGCAGACCACATCGCCGCGCTCAACGTCTCCCGACGGGCCAGCGCGGTGTGGGTATTCGTCAACATGCCCAACGAACCCGCCGTGGAAAGCGGGCTCAGTGCGTCCCGAGCCGGTCAGCCAGACCGGACCGCGAGGCGCAAGCCCAGGGCTTCAGCCCTGGGCCGTTGACTCACAACAACCACGCGTACCGTCTGTCTGCGGTGGACGGGAAGAGAGACGTGATCAAGTCGGGCGGCGAGAACGTGGCCAGCCGCGAGGTGGAGGAGGCCATCTACCAGCATCCGGCGGTGGCGGAGGCGGCGGTGTTCGGGGTGCCGGACGAGAAATGGATCGAGGCGGTGACGGCCGCGGTGGTCCTGCGCGAGGGGGCGGGGGTGACCGAGGACGAGCTGATCGCATTCCTGCGGGAGCGGCTGGCCTCCTTCAAGACGCCCAAGCGGGTGGTGTTCGTGGACGCCCTGCCGAAGAACGCCTCGGGCAAGGTGCTCAAGCGGGAGCTGCGCGAGGCGTTCCCCGCCTAGGTCAGGGGGCCTTGCCCAGCAGGTCGGCGGCGATCTGGCGGATCACCACGCGCTGGATCTTGCCGGTCGCCGTCTTCGGCAGCTCGTCCAGGACCAGGACCTCGCGCGGGCGCTTGAAGGAGGCCAGGCCGTCCCGGCAGAAGCCGATGAGCTCGCCGGCGTCCACCGTGCGGCCCGGGGCGGACACCACGCAGGCCACCGGCTTCTCCAGCCCTTCCTTGTCGATGTAGGCCACGACGGCGCATTCGCTCACCGACTCGTGCTGGAGCAGCCTGGCCTCGACCTCCATCGGCGACACCCAGATGCCGCCCGCCTTGATCATGTCGTTGGAGCGGCCGAGGCACTGGTAGAAGCCGTCCTCGCCGCTGATGTAGGTGTCTCCCGTACGCAGCCACTCGCCCTGGAACACCTGGCGGGTGGTGGCCGTGCGACACCAGTAGCCGGTGGCCACCGAGTCGCCGCGGACGTACAGGTGTCCGGGCTCCCCGTCCTTGACGGGTGCGCCGGTGTCGTCGAGGAGCTTGGCCTCGTACCCGGGCACGACGGTTCCGGAGCTGCCCGGCCGCACCTGGCCCGGGCGGTTGGAGACGAAGATGTGCAGCGCCTCCGTGGAACCGAGGCCGTCGATGACGTCCACCCCGAAGCGCCGGGTGAAGCGGCGGTAGATCTCGGCGGGCAGCGCCTCACCGGCCGAGACGGCCAGCCGTACCGACTGGAAGGCGTCGTCGGGGGCGTCGGAGGCGAGCAGCGCCGCGAAGAACGTCGGGCCCGCGAAGAACAGCGTCGGCCGCTCCTCCATCACCCGCGCGACCACCCCGGCGGGGGTCGGGCGCACCGGGTCGAGGATCGCCGTGGCGCCCGCGGCCAGGGGGAAGAACATGGAGTTGCCGATGCCGTACGCGAAGAACAGCCGCGCGACCGAGAAACACCTGTCGTCGGGGCGGATGCCGAGGACCTGGCGCCCGTAGCCCTCATAGACGTCCTGGATGGCACCGTGCCGGTGCATGGCCGCCTTGGGGGCGCCGGTGGTGCCCGAGGTGTAGAGCCAGAGCGCGGGCGAGTCGCGCCAGCTGTCGTACGGACGGCTCGGTGGCGCGACCGAGTCCCGTCGGCTGTCGTACGGACGGCCCGGTGACCTGCCGGATTCCAGCACGTCGGACCACCGGCATACCGGCACCTCCGCCGCGGCTTCCGACGCGTCGGTGAGTGCCTCCGTATGGATGAGCACCGCCACGTCGGGGGCGTTCGGGACGGCTTCCAGCGCCGCCGGCGAGAACTCGGGGGTGGCCACGACGACCCTCGCCCGCGAGTCGCGGATGAGCTCGGCGAGTTCGGCGGCGTTGTACATGGTGGAGACCGGTACGGCGACCGCGCCCATGCGCATGACGGCCAGGATCGTGATCACTGTCTCCGGGCGGTCGGACATGACGAGCAGGACCCGCTCCTCGGGTCTGACGCCCAACGTTCGTAACCCGGCGGCGAAATCGGCGACGTGGGCGGCGAGCTGCGCGTACGTCAACGTGCCCGCGGGGCCCGTCACGGCGACGTGATCACCCCGGCCCGTTTCGACCTGGCGGTCCACGAGAAAGGCGCTGGCGTTGAACGATTCGGACGTCATGGGCGTCACCATCCGCAGGCGGATATACGTAGCCAAATCTTCTACACGGAATTGATGGCCCGTCAATGACTTGTAGCATTGAACTACTTACGTCTTCCTCTCGGAAGGAACCCTGTGACCATCCCCTGGCCCTCCGGCGCCGGCGGCCGTCAGGCGAGTGTCAAGGCGCTGCTCATGACCGTGTTCGGCGAGTTCGTCCTGCCGGACGGCAGGCCCGCGTGGACGTCGACGCTGCTGCACGTGCTCGGCGGTCTCGGCATGGAGGAGAAGTCGACCAGGCAGGCCCTGTCGCGGATGGCGGCCGACGGGTGGACCTCATCGGAACGGTCCGGCAGGCGGGTGCGGTGGGCGCTGACGCGGCGCGGGCGCGAGTTCCTGACGGAGGGGGCCGAGCGCATCTACGCCTTCGGGCGGCGCCGCGAGTCGTGGGACGGCCGCTGGGTCGTGCTGATCATCACCGTGCCCGAGTCGAGGAGGGAGCTGCGCCACCAGCTCCGCGCGGGGCTGACCTGGGCGGGCTTCGGCAGCCCCGTGCCCGGGGTGTGGGTGAGCCCGCACGCCTCCCGCGAGGCCGAGGCCAAGCAGGTGGTCGAGGGGCTGGGACTCGAGCTGTCGGCCTACTCCTTCAACGGGCCGTACGCGGGCATCGGCTCCGAGCGCACCCTCGTCGACCAGGCGTGGCATCTCGGGGACCTGGCGGCCCAGTATCAGGGCTTCATCCAGGAGTTCGCCGGCCTGCGCCCCAAGCCGGGCGACCCCGTGCTGCTGGCCCAGATCCGCATGGTGCACGCCTGGCGCCGCTTCCCGCGGCTGGACCCGGAGCTGCCTCTGGAGCTGCTGCCGCCGGACTGGATCGGCGTACGCGCCGCCAACGTCTTCAACGACCTCCACGACACCTGGCGCCCCGCCGCCCGGACCCGCTGGTCCGAGCTCTGCACGGACTGACCGTCACCCCGGACGGCGGGAGTGGCGTGACCGCACATCAGCACGTCACAGGTGGACGTACTCGTAGTCGAACGGCCGGCCGTTGATGCCGTTGCGGGGTGGCGCGACCCAGGCGGCGATCTTCCCCGGTTCGTAGACGGGACGCATCAGGGCCTGGACGCGTGCCTTGTCCTGCGCCGTCGGCAACCAGCGCTCGCGGGACGCCTCCCAGGTCAGGGGCTCGAGAAGGCGACCGTCCGGCGAGATGTGGTGCCCGCCGAACGTACCCACCTGGCGGTTGAACCCCACATGCGGCAAGTAGAGCACCGCGTCGAGACCGTGGTCGGCGAGGATCCGGTTCCACCGGTTGACGCCGGTGCCGCAGTCGGCGATGTACTCGCCGCGCAGGTCCACGTTGAGCGCGGTGAGCGCGGGGAGCTCGACGTCGACCAGCCGCCCCTGATCGACCTGCGGCACGACCGCGACCGCCTCGGTGAGCAGGTGATCGTCCTTGCGCCGTTCCTCCTGCCACCGGCCCTTGAGCCCGGCGGTGTAGTAGTTGGCCACGTTGGTGGACGTTTCGCCGCCGAAGAGGTCGAGGCTCACGCTGTAGTGGAAGTTGATGTACTTCTGGATGACGTCGAGCGGGATGCCGCCGTACTCCCAGACGTCGTCGCCGTCGTGCTCCCGCATGAGCTGCGCCGTGCGCTCCACCACCCGATCGACGCCCGTGGTTCCCACAAACATGTGGTGGGCCTCTTCCTTGAGCATGAACTCGCAGGTACGGCTCAGCGGATCGAACGCCGACTCCTTCAGCGTGCCGAGCTGGTACTTCCCATCCCGGTCGGTGAAGTACGTGAACATGTAGAACGACAGCCAGTCCGGCGTCTCCTCGTTGAAGGCGCCCAGGATGCGCGGTGAGTCCTCGCTGCCCGAGTTGCGCAGCAGGAGCCCCTCGGCCTCGTCCCGCCCAGACCGGCCGAAATAGGCATGCAGCAGATAGACCATGGCCCACAGGTGCCGTCCTTCTTCCACGTTCACCTGGAAGAGGTTGCGCAGGTCGTAGAGCGACGGGGCGGTGCGGCCGAGACGCCGCTGCTGCTCGACGCTGGCCGGTTCGGTGTCGCCCTGGATGACGATGAGCCGCTGCAGGTCAGCCCGGTACTCGCCCGGCACCTGCTGCCAGACGGGCTGCCCCTTGTTCTGGCCGAACGCGATGCGCCGGTCGGTGTCGCGTTCGGCGAGGAAGATGCCCCACCTGTACTCCGGCAACGCCACGTGGTCGAAATGCGCCCATCCTTCGCGCCCGACCGCGACGGCCGTACGGAGGTAGACGTCCTGGGTGGGCAGGGCGGGCCCCATGTCCGACCACCACTGCAGGAAGCGGGGCTGCCACGACTCCAGTGCCCGCTGCAGGCGGCGGTCCTCGGCGAGGTTGACGTTGTTCGGTATGCGCTCGGAGTAGTCGATGGACATCTCAGATCCTTCTTCCTCCTGCTCGACGGCCGCCACCCGCCGCAGCCCCGCCGCCGTCGGCTTCCGCGCAGGCCGGATGCACCTCAAACCCGCGTCCGGTCGTACGCGGGCCGGGATGCGCCTCAAGCCCGCGTCCGGTCGTACGCGGGCCGCTGACCGGTGCCGTAACGGCGCAAGGCGCCTTCGGGACCGGAGGCGTTGGGCCGGGTGAAGATCCAGTTCTGCCAGACGGCGAGGCGGCCGAAGATCTTGGTTTCCATGGTCTCGGGGCCGGCGAAGCGGTGGTTGGCCTCCAGGCCGGTGAGCGCGTCGGGGCTGAGCGCGGCACGTTCCTCCAGAGCCAGACGTACCTCGTCATCCCAGTCGATGTCATCGGGCGCGAACGTCACCAGCCCCAGCTCCACCGCCTCAGCCGCGTCGATCCGCCGCCCCACCTCCTGCCCCAGCTTGACCACCCGATCGGGCTCGGCATGGAACCGCGCCGCGAGCCGGGACAAGCCGTTCCCCATCGGATAGTCCCCGAAGTTGGTGCGCGACAGCTGGATGGCGTTGGGTTTCTCGGGGTCGTCCAGCATGTACTGGCGGTCGCAGGCGAGGGCCAGCTCCAGCAGCGGCCCGGCGAAGCAGCTGCCCGGCTCGATGAGCGCGACCAGGCTACGACTTGTGACATCCAGCCGCTTCAACGTCCGCTTGAAGTAGTGCTTCAGTTCGCCGTAGGGCCACTCGTCGCTTTCGACGTCGTACGCCAGGACCGCGTCGATGTCCCCTTCGGTCCTGATCACCCATGTGCCACGCTCGAGCTCGTTGGTCCGCAGGCGCAGGATGAGGTCGTCGAGCTCCCTGGTCATCCGCAAGAACCAGTGGTCCTCGTCGACGGCCCGGCCAGGGCTGCTTTCGTACACCCCATCAGCAACCTCACCACCGCCAAGCCCACCGCCACCGCGGTCGCCGCCACCGAGCCCGCCATCGCTGCGGTCACCGCTACCGACCCCATGACCACCGCGGCCGCCGCCACCGAGCCCGCGACCACCGCGGTCACCGCCACCAAGCCCGCGACCACCGACGGCCTCGCCACCCTTGAGATCATCGAGTCCGCCGGCGGCATGAACGGCCCCGCCGCCCTTCTCAGGGCCGTACACGGTGATGGTGACCGTGTGATCGTCTTCCAGCTCGGCCTTGACCGTCGAGTACACGTAGCCGTCGGGCCGGAGCGGGAGCAGGGGGATGGGTGCGGCCGTGGCCGGGCGGTCGGAGCGGGCGGCGGCTTCGGCGGCGCGGCGGCGTACGGTCTCCTCGAACTTGCTGCGCGGCACCGCCTCATCGACGAGTTTCCACTCCACCGCGCGCTGCCCCCGCACCCCCTCGCTCCGGGTCGCGAACACGTCGGCCACGTCCTTGCGGACGCCGCGCTTGTCCGTGAGGCGGGTCAGGCCGCCCGTGCCCGGCAGGACGCCCAGCAGCGGGACCTCGGGCAGCGACACGGCGGTGGAGCCGTCGTCGATCAGGATGATCCGGTCACAGGCGAGGGCGATCTCGTAGCCGCCCCCGGCCGCGGTGCCGTTGATGGCGGCGAGGTACGTCTGCCCGGAGTGGGCGGTCGCGTCCTCGATGGCGTTGCGGGTCTCGTTGGTGAACTTGCAGAAGTTCACCTTCCAGGCGTGTGACGACTGCGCGAGCATGCGGATGTTCGCTCCCGCGCAGAACACCTTGTCCAGCCCTCCGGTGATGACGACCGCGCGGACCTGCGGGTGCTCGAAGCGGAGGCGCTGTACCGCGTCGTGGAGCTCGATGTCCACTCCGAGGTCGTACGAGTTGAGCTTGAGGTCGTACCCGGGGACGATGCCGCCGCTCTCGTCGACCTTGAGCACGATCCTGGCGATCTCGCCGTCCACCTCCAGCCGGATGTGGCGGTACCGGCTCGGATCGGTGTCGAACGACACGTCTGGGTGTCCGGTCATGCCTCCAAGTTCAACAGCGACCGCTAGGGACGTCAAGACTATGTAGTGCTTTTGAAGTAGATGCGCAGCGCGTTGCCCGCGAGGGCCATGGCGAGGGTGTCGTCGTCGAGACCGAGGTCCACCAGGGCGCGGGCGTTGCGCGCTATGCCGGGCACGCCGGGCCAGTCGGTGGCGAAGACGAACTTGCGGGCCAGCCGCCGCAGGTCGAACCGCTGGTAGTAGTCGGGCAGCCGGGCCGGTGGCAGCCCGGACAACTCGATCCAGACGTTCTCGTGCATGAGGGCGAGGAAGGCCGCCTGGTCGTACCACCAGCCTCGCCCGCCGTGCGCGAGCACCACCGTGAGCTCGGGGAAGTCGCGCAGGACGGGGTCGAGCAGCTCGGGCGCGGCCATGGCGTTGGTCGAGCCGGGGAACGTGCTGGTGCCGCAGTGCACCACGACCGGCAGGCCGCGTTCGACGCAGGTCTGGTACGCCGGATACAGCATGGGGTCCGCCGCCGAGAACCCGCCGTGCACCGGGTGGATCTTGAGCCCGACGGCGCCGAGTTCCACTTGTCTCAGCAGTTCCGCGGCGATCGGGTAGTGCAGGTGCGGGTTGACGTTGGCCAGGAACGCGAACCGGTCCGGATTGTGCTTGACGATCGGCAGCAGGTCCTCGACCGGCTGGATCCCGGTGACCTTGGGGCTGTACTCGCAGAGCAGGATGGCCCGGTCCACGCCCTCGCCCTCCAGCAGTTCGTCGAACGCTGCCGGAACGACCACCCCGTCCTCGTCGAACGCCGACCGCCACCCGGGAGCTCCGTACCGCTCGGCCCACCGCGCCCAGGCGGGCTTGAGCGTGGACAATCTGGCTGGATGCAGGTGGGCGTCCACCAGCAGTCGTCCGTCGAGCATGCCCCGACTGTATACATGCACTTATCGCGTCATCAATGATTTGTAGACCATTCGTGCAGGGCGAAGGGGACCTGGTCCAGGACGTTCGCGATGGCGGCCGCCGGATAGCCGATCGTGTCTCGGGGCAGGTCGGCCAAGGGCCACCAGGCGAGTTCCGAGCATTTGTCCGGCTCGGCGTTGTACGGCTCGCCGGTCCACTTGCGGACGGCGAAGAAGAGGCCGATGCGTTCGGGGGCACGGTGCATGACGTGGGCGAACGCGAGGTCGGCCGGGTCGATCCTCACCCCCAGCTCCTCCCTCGCCTCGCGGACAGCTGCCTCCGTCACCGACTCTCCCGCCTCGAGGTGACCCGAGGGCAGATGCCACAGACCGTCGCCGTAACCGGTGCCTTCGCGCCTGCCGAGCAGCACGTGAGTGTCGCGGAGGAGGAGCACGTGCACGTCAACGATGGCCCGGAAGCGCTGCCGCGGCGTTGCCTCGACAAGGGTGCTCTCGCGGATCCGGTTGTCTGGCGATGGTCCTCGCTGCCCGTCTCCACTCGGCGAACCGGACACCTGTGCCAACGCGGGCGCATGAACCGACGTGGACGCCTCGGTCGAGGCGGGCGCATGAACCGACGTAAACGCCTCGGTCGAGGCGGGCTCATGAACCGACGTGGACGCCTCGGTCGAGGCGGGCGGCTGCGGATGGTCACCGGGCTCGGGCACCTGGTGCAGGGCCGATGACGAGCGTGGAAGTGGGCGGCGGTCGAGGGCTTGGGTCCATTTGACCGCGACGGCGGCCACCTGGATCAGCTCGGCTCGCAACCGCTCGGGGTCCGTCTCCGCGAACGCCTCCAGCACCTCCTCCGCCAGGATGTGCCTCCACGTGAGCGTCCCCTCCGCAGCCGCCGCCTCCGTCTCACGCCTGGCGCGGTCGGACTCGGCCACCGTCCCCTCGTCCCCGGTCCCATCGGGCAGGATCTGCATGCCCCATCTCGCGTCCTGAGCCGCCCGCTCGGCCGCCACGTCCGCGAGCACCCTCGCCAACGACCCCGGCACACCCGCGTCGCCATCGTGTGTCATGGCCACCAGTTTGGCCCCGTCCGGGGTGTGCGATGCCCCGCTGCCGCTCCCCCAATGCGCTCCACCGACGACCGCCACCCGGCCTCTTCTCCCGTCCCGTCTTCTTCTCGCGTGCCTGGCTCCCCTTTCTCCGAGGATCGGCCACGCCGCCACTTCTACGCGAGGCGCAGGAGTGCGGAGTCAACGTCCAGGCGTGGCGGGGCGGAAGCGGGTTGGCAGTACGGCCGTGTTCGGGCCATACCCGCTTGAGGCACCCAGGACGATCCACGGCGGCGCAGAGTGGCTGATCGCTGTCGTGGTACCTTCCCCGTGGAAGCGTGTAAGCGCTTGCCCCGGACGAGATGTGCGCCGTACCCGGCCTGCAAAGACGACGCACGCGCAGGAGACGTCATGGATGCAGGCATACCCTTGATCGATTTTACTGGAGTGACTCCACGGCCTTGTGCGCTGGATGTCCGGTGGATTCACGGCTCACCGTCGGCCAAGCACAACACCGATCCGGACATCCAGGTCCACGCGTACGACGAGCACACGTTCATCTTGCGGCAGAACATGGCGATCAACTATGAGGCGCCCTTCTTGTTCCTGCTGTTCGGGAACGCACGGGCGGTGTTGATCGACACCGGCGCCACGGCATCCGCCGAGTTCTTCCCCTTGCGCCGGGTGGTCGATGAGCTCGTTGACGGCTGGCTCCGCCGCCACCCCCGGGAGGAGTACCACCTGCTGGTGCTGCACACCCACCCGCATGGCGACCACATCGCGGGCGACGATCAGTTCACCGACCGCCCCGATACCACGGTGGTCGGCGGGGACCTGGTCACCGCCTGGGAGTACTTCGGGTTCAGCAAGGATCCCGGCGCCGTGGCGCAGGTCGACCTGGGAGGCCGTGTGTTGGAGTGCCTGGCCACCCCGGGCCACCACGAGGCGGCGGTCACGTTCTACGACCGGTGGACGGGGTTCCTGCTCACCGGCGACACGGTCTACCCGGGCCGTCTCTACATCCAGGACTGGCCGGCCTTCGCCCGGACCATCGACCGCCTGATCGACTTCTCCGACCGCCGACCGGTCACCCACGTGCTCGGCTGCCACATCGAGATGACCCGGCAGCCAGGCGTGGACTACCCCGTCCGCACCACCTACCAGCCCGACGAGCCCCCACTGCAGCTGACCACGGGGCACCTGCACGAGATCCGTGCGGCGATCAAGGAGATCGGCGACCGGCCCAGCCGGCGCGCCTACCCCCTCTTCATCCTCTGGCCAAACCCATGAGCCGCACGAACGCATCGGACCTCCTGCCTGATGCGACCTCGTCCCGGCCACGATGCCTACGGACCGGCCGGTGACGCTGCCGCACCGGACCTCCGTCGTGTTCGGCTCGGCCTTCGTCGACATCCGCGGTCCGCACAACGGGCTCGGCAACCCCTTCGCCGTCGTCATGGGCGCCGACGTCGGGGCCTGGGACGTGGGGCGCTGGCCCGTCACATCGGTACCCCCGAAACCGTGTTCATCGACGCCGTCCGCGAACAGCGCGGGCCAGACGGCCCCTACGGGTACGAGCTCAACCTCGCTGACCTGACCCCGACCGGCAGAGCACTCGGCGTGTGCGCCCACGGCTTCATCGGCGCCGAACACACGCTCGCCAAGGCAGCGCGGTCTGCGAGCAAGTGTGCCAGAGCAGCCGCCCGAGCTGAGCGGTGCCGAGGGCGGCGGTGGCGTCGAGCGGAGGGTGCGGGCGCGCGGCCCCCGTCAACGCGCGCGCTCGTCGAGCATGGCCATGGTTTCGCGCAGGCGTGCACACGCCCAGTCGTACTGCTCGGTGCTGGTGTGTGCCCGGAAGTTCGTCTCGATGACCTGCACGAGGACGAGGTAAAGGTTGTAGAGCCGGCGGCGGACCCGCTCGCTGCCGGTGAACGGCTCGTGGCCGTAGCCGCGGATGAACGCAGCCGAGTCCCCGAAAGCGCTCAACTCGCTCGCGGTGAAACCGTACTCCATCAGCGGATCGCCGTAGAACGCCCGCTCGTGGTCAAGGATCGCGATGATCTCTCCATCGCGCACCATGCAGTTGCCGGCCCACAGGTCCCACTCGACGAACCGGGGCTCGGTCACCTCGTCCAGAGCATCCGCATGGGCGGCCACGACCTGGCGGACGACGTCATAGCCATAGCCCAGGTTGACGCCGCGCCGCTCGCCGTCACCCAGGAGCTCTTCGATCATCCGTAGGAAGGCCGCCCGCCAGCTGCGCTCGCCCGGCCCGGCGAGCGGTCCGAAGGCCGCGCCCCGGATCTGGTTCAGCTCGCGGGTGATCGCGCCGAGAGCCTCGTCGTACGCGTCGAGCTGCGCCCGCGACAACGATTTCCGGATGACGTTGAGGTTGTCCGCGTCGACGTACGCCATGAAGAAGTAGTCGGCGTCGCACAGCTCGTGAGTCTGATCCGCGTAGTCGACCGCCGGCACCGGAACCTTGGTGTTCTCCTGGATCAGCCGCAGCGCCGCCAGTTCGGTCCCCATGGCTCCGCGCTCGTAGGTCATGACCTCGACGTCCGGCGGCGGCGCGATCTTGAGTACGACCTGCGCACCGGATCGCAGCCGGATCCGATAGGCCACGTTGAACCAGCCGTGACCCAGTTCGCCGATCCAGTCCTCATCGGCGTCGGGCACCTGCTCCGGCCCGTAGGCACGGGCGACCATCGCGCGAATCGTCTCGAGCGGCTGCCGGTTCTTGGTGATGCTCTCCATCAGTCCTCACGTGTGTTTGGGCAATCTTGGCCATTGTGTCCGATATGCCGTCTGCTGCGGAACTACTTGCTCGCTCTGCCGCCGCCTGCACCTACCTGGCCGCGCTCACTGCCTGCACCCTCCGCCACCACGAGCAGTCCACCCATGGGCTATCGGCTGGACCGACATCGCCGCCGCCGACCACTACCGCAGCCACCCCGCCGACGGCCCTCAGCTACTCGGTTTCACAACATGAGAACGCCTCGGCCCTGGGCGGAAGCCGGGGCCGAGGTCGGTGGTGCCCGCGCACACATGGTCCCGGAAAGCACGTACAGCCGGCGTCAGTCGCGCCCCCTTGGACCAGCTCGCCCCGATCGTCCTGAACATCGGCGGAGACAGCGGAATCTCCACCACGCCCGAGGTGGACTGGGAGCGGACCGCCCTCGGGGTGGAGCGAGGGAGGATCGCCACGCCGAGCCCCAACGCCACCAGCCCCCGTACGGTCTCCGACTCCTGCCCCTCGAACGCGATCCTCGGCTCGAACCCCGCCGCCGCGCACAGGTCGTCGGTGATCTGACGCAGCCCGTACCCGTGCTCCAACATCACCAGCTCCTCCCCCGCCAGCTCGGCCGCCCGCACCCGCGCCCGGTTCGCGAAACGGTGGGACGGTGGCACGGACAGCACCAGCTCCTGGTCGGCGAGCGGGGTGCTGGCAAGTTCGGGGTCGTCCAGGGGCATGGGGGCCACGAACACCAGGTCGATCGCGCCCTCGCGGAGCGCTTCCAGCATGTCCTGGCGCGAGCCCTGGACCAGGCTGAAGCGGATGCCGGGGTTGCGCTCGCGGAAACCGGCGATGAGGGACGGCACGAGCGTGCGCCCCAGGAGGTGGAGGAAGCCCAGGACGACGCGGCCGGTGGTGGGGTCGATCTCTTCGCGGACCTCCCGGGCGGCGGTGGCCATCGCGGTGAGGGCGCGGGTGGAGGCGGCGGCCAGGGTACGGCCCGCCCTGGTGAGACGGATGCCGCGGCCGGAGGGGACGACGAGCGGGGCACCGATCAGGTCCGCCAGGGCGGCGAGGCGGCGGCTGGCCGTGGGCTGGGGGATGCCGAGGAGCTCGGCGGCGCGCGTCACGTGGCCCGTCTCACCCACGGCGGCCAGGATGGCAAGGGCGGGGGCCAGGCGCGCGGCCAGCGCTTCGTCAGATTCATCCATCATAGTATGAATTATCGCCCATTTGCGCATTAGACGTATTTATTAGCCTTGCTTAGCGTTGCTGGCGTGGTGGTCATCGACGCTCCTCCGGCGGTTCCCGGCACGCGGCGGGTCAGTGCGGCTGTGGCGGCGGCCGGGGTGTCGTCGTTCGCGCTCCTGTACGCGCCGCAGCCCGTGCTTCCGCAGCTCGCCGCGGCGTTCAGGTTGGATCCGGGCAGCGCCTCGCTGGCCATCGGGGTGGCGACTGGAGCGCTGGCCGTGGCCGTGCTGCCGGTGGCCTGGCTGGCCGGGCTGGTGGGACGGCGGCGGGTGATCCTCTGGTCCGTGGTGCTCTCTGCGGTGATCGGGCTCCTGCTGCCGCTGGCGCCGTCCTTTCCGGTGCTGCTGGCGATGCGCGCGGTCCAGGGCGTGGCGATCGCTGGGTTCGCCGGGGTGGCGGCGGCGTACCTGGCCGACGTGGTGGGTACGGCGCGGCTTCCCGGTGCGGTGGGGGCGATGATCGCCGGCAACTCGGTCGGCGGGATGCTGGGACGGCTCGGAGCCGGATTCGCCGCCGGGCCGATGGGGTGGCATGGCGCGTTGCTGGTGGTGGCGGGAGTGTCCGGCTTGTGCGCGCTCTTCGCGGCCCGCACACTCCCGCGAACAGCGGCCCGGACGCTCCCACGGGCAGCGGCCCAGACGCACCCGCCCGCCGCCGACGGCCGTGAGCTGGACGCGGGGAGGCGAATCGGGGCCGAGCTGGTCGCCCCCTTCATCGTGGGCGGACTGACCGTGGGGGCGTTCGTCGCGCTCTACAACGCCGCCGGGTTCCGCCTGACCGCCCCTCCTCTCTCCCTCACCTCCGCCGCCGCCTCCCTCGTCTTCCTCGCCTACGCCATGGGCACCGCCTCCTCGGCCGCCGCCGGACGCGTGGCGAGCCGGCTCTGACGTTCGAAGGCGCTGGTCTCGGCGCTGCTCTTGACGGCGGCGGGCTCCGTGCTCACCGTCTCCACGTCGCTCCCGCTCGTGGTAACCGGGTTCGCCGTGCTGACCGCCGGGTTCTTCGCCGCGCACGCCATCGCCAACGCCTGGGTCACCGCCGAGGCGACCCCGCACGCCCGGGGCCGCGCCGCCGGCGTCTACACCCTCTGCTTCTACCTGGGCAGCGGCGCGGGCGGCACGGTGGGCAGCATCGTGTACGGACACGCGGGCTGGACCTGGCTCATCGCCCTGACGTCGGCCTGGTTGCTGCTGGCGATCGCGGCGGTGCTCATACGCCGGCGCTCGCCCAATCGGATGAGCGCCCACAGCGGAGTGACTGTGAACGGCCGCGGATGAGCGCAGCAAACCCGCCGCACCACCTGACCAGCTACACCTGGCCACAACCCGGCATCTTCACGAAGCCCCGAACGCGAAGATCAGAGGTTGGCCTTGGAGTCCGGCTTCCAGTCCTGGACGAGGAGCCCGAGCAGCACCTCGTCCAGGAACTCGCCCATCACCCAGGCCGAGGAGCGCAGTACGCCCTCGCGGACGAAACCGTTGCGCTCGGCGGCGCGCAGCATCGCGGCGTTGTCCGACAGCGTCTCGATCTGCAGTCGCTGCAGACCGCGCACGACGAAACCGTAGTGGCACAGCACCGCGACCACGTCGGTGCCGTAGCCCTTGCCGCGTGTCGACGGCAGCAGCCCTAGCCCAATGTGCGCGGACCGGTTGTGGTTGTCGATGCCCCACAACGTCGCGGTGCCGATCAGCGTGCCGCCGTCCAGCTCCACGACCGAGAACGGGACGTGCCCTTGCTCGTTGTCGTCGACCACGAGCCGCGGATCCTTCGAGCCAGGTGTGATCGGCCGCCACGGCCGGGCTTCGGCCCGCGAGCCGTTGACCACGTCGTCGTAGAGCTCGGCCCGCAGGATCGGAATGTCTTCCTCGTGCCGGGCCCTGAGTCCGACCTTGTTACCTCTTAGCACGCAAGCTTCCTATCTGACCGGGCTGTCCGATGGCAAACCAAGCCCAGTTGCGAATTCGCAGACAGACCGCTATGCCTCATTCGCCGTAATCCGCTATGCGGTGCTACATCATCCGAGTCGTCGGATCCGGCATTCGCGTGGATCAGAGGTCAAGCGACAAGCTCAGTGCCTTTCTCTCTGATCCCCGCAACGGCCGCTGCCAGCCGTACCCGGGCTCGATCCGGAACCTCGGGGGTGCGGGGCCGGCCCGCGCTGACGCTTGTCCGGGGGATCAGGCCCGGCCACCGCGCCTCTTGCCGAGGAGCACTCCGGCCCCGACGGCGACGACCGCCGCCAACCCGCCCGCCACGAGCCCCCGGGGCAGCCCGCCACGGGACACGCGCGAGCGTTCCGGCACCGCCTCACCCGCCCGGACGGCCTTCTGGTACTCCTCCTCGACGATCTCGCCGAACCGCCGGTCGTGACGGCTGCGCTCGCTCGCCCGGAACCAGGTCCGGTTGAACTCCCAGTGCTCCCGGCCGATCCGCGACCTGAACCTGGCGGCCATCTGCATCCGCAGCCCGGCTGCCGGCATCTCCTTGAGCGCGTAGAACGACCGGAAGAGCGCGAGCTGCATGTTGGCGTACACCCACCGCCGTGTCTCCTCGGACGCCTCCGCCGTGCCGTCCCACTCCCCGCCCTCCACCTGCATGAGGGACGGGTCCTCCATCACGAAACGCATCATCTCGACATGGAGCATCCGCACGGCGGTCTCCGACGAGATCCGCGCTGTCCGCGCCTGGAAGGCCACCGAAACGGCCAGCACCAGGAGTGAGGCCGCGGTCAGCAGCGCGACGGCGGAGCCGTAGGCGTCACCGACGTCGGCGAGCGAGGCCCAGTCGACACCCGTCGAGGCGGCGAGCCGATCGAGCAGGAACGGCGACGCCAGGAGCATCAGCAGGATCGCGATCCCTGCCGCCACCCCGCCGACCCACTTCGCACCCGCCCTCGCCATGGCCTCGCCCCTCCCGAAGGATGCCCACCTTCGACTACATCCACTTCCACCGCGACCGCATTACAGCGGGCCGTGCGGGACGGGAGCACGACCGGCAAGGACTGCGGCCGGGGTGGCTCAGTGGTCGGTACGGAGCCAGCGTTCGAGGGAGTCGGCCAGCCACAGGTGCGTCGAGCCCAGCGTGGCCACCTCACCGCTGACCTCACCCACGAGCCGCCAGTACCGCCGCATCCGCGGGTCCCGGTCGGGCGCCACGTTCGCCAGCAGCTCCCGCCGGAACTGCGGGGTGTCGCCCCTCCCCCGCACCGAGGCGTGCGCCGCCACGAACCGGTCGAGCTCCGGGCCCTCCCGGGGCGGCTCGCCCGCCCGCACCATGGGCCCGACCATGGTGCACGCCTCGGCGATCCCGAACATCAGCTCGTTCTCGTCGGCGATCACCTCGACGTTGACCCGCCCCCTGTCCAGCAGGCCGCGCAGCAGGGACCGGTCGCCGACCAGGGTGACCAGCTCGGCGTACGCGACCACCTGCGGCGGCGTCGGATCGAGGGGCGGCTGGGGCACGGCCATGGCGACGAATCCGGCGAACATCTCCTCCGCCACCGGCGCCACCATCGTGCGCCGCCAGAAGTCGATCAGCGCGTCGCGGGCCGCGCACCCGTCCTTCACGGCCGCCAGCAGGTCCAGCCGGGCGGCGCGCTCGGCGGGGCTCGCCTCCTCGACCGCCCGCAGCGAGGCGCGCCGCCAGGCGAGGTCGGCGAGCCGCACGTCGAGCGCCGCCCGCTCGGCCGCGACGGCCTCTGCCATGGAACGCTCGCCGTTGAGCACGGCGGTGATGGCGGGCAGGCCGAGCCCGAGCCCGCGCAGCCGCCTGACCAGGCCGAGCCGCTCCACGGCCGACCGGCCGAACCTGCGGTGCCCGCCCACGCTGCGCACCGACTCGATGATGCCCTCGTCGCAGTAGAAGCGGATGGTCCGCACCGGAACGCCGGTCAGCGCCGCCAGGTCTCCGATCCCGAGCGTCTCGTGGCGCAGCGGCTTCGCCCGAGCTTCGCCCGTCACCCTGAGATGGAGGTCCTCGCTTCGCCGCGGATCCGTCTCAGGCACTTGAACCTCCACTGGACTGGAGTTTCTACCGTACAGGCGCACGAGATCGAGAGGAGATTCGTCATGGAGACGTTGGAGACCGCGCGGATGGCCGAGGGGCTGCGCGAGCAGACCGCGGGGCTCGCCCGCGTGGCTGCCGGAGGGGACCCGGACACCCAGGTGCCGACCTGTCCGGAATGGCCGTTGCGTACGCTCGTGGGGCACATCGGGCAGGCCCATCGGTGGGTGGCCGAGCTGCTGCGCAAGGGCGAGCCGGCGGGAGTGCCGGACCCGTGGCAGGCCGATCCCGGCGCACCGGCCGGGTGGGTGGAGTGGCTGAACGACGGCGCCGAGCAGGTGATCGGCGCCGTCCAGGAGGTCGGCGCGGACACCGAGGTCTGGACGTTCCTGGGCCCGCGGCCCGCGGCGTTCTGGCTGCGCAGGATGCTGAACGACACCGCCGTCCACCACTACGACGCGGCGGTCACGACGGGCGGCGGGTTCGAGATCGCCGACGACCTCGCGGCCAACGTGATCGTCGAGGGCCTGGAGATGCTGGCGGCCCCGGGCGCGGAGGCAGTCAGGCCGGCGCTGGTCGAGCTGCGCGGCAACGGTGAGCGGCTCGGACTGCGACCCGACCGGGGGGACGGGTGGGTGATCACCAGGTCGCCCCAGGGGATGCGGTGGGAGCACGGGGCGGTGGAGGCCGATGTGATGCTGTCGGGGGCCGTCACGTACCTCATGCTGGTGTGCAACCGCCGCATTCCCCTCGACGACGATCGGGTGACGATCACCGGGGACCGGGCGCTGATGGAGCACTGGCTGACCCACATGGCGATCTGACACCAGGTAGGCCTTTGCCAGCTTTTGCCCGCGGCGCGCCTCATGGCTACGGGACCGGCGATTGTCGGGACCAGCTCGATGAAGGCGGCACTGGAACGACTCGGGTTCGGGCCGTGCCACCACATGTTCGACATCCTCACCAACCCCGACCGCGTCGAGAGGTGGCTGCCCCTGGCCACCGGCGAGCAGGTGGACTGGGAGCACGTCTTCGACGGCTTCCGCTCCACGCAGGACTGGCCGGCGTCCTTCTTCTGGCGGGAGCAGGCGGAGGCGTACCCGGAGGCGAAGGTCGTCCTGACCGTACGCGACCCGCACGACTGGTACGTCAGCATGCAGGCGCTCATGGCCAACGGCCCGGGGCGGGAGCTCCCGGAGGACATGCCGGAGGAGGCGGCGGCCGTGTTCGGCGGGATGATGCGGCTCGGCCCGGTGCTGGAGCTGATCTCCCGGTCCGTGTTCGACGGAAGGGGGAGCCTCAGGGAGGGGCTGCCCGACGAGGCGGAGGCGGTGGCGGCGTTCGAGCGGCACGTCGCCACGGTCAAGGAAAGCCTGCCCGCGGAGCGGCTGCTGGTGTTCGACGTGCGCGAAGGGTGGGAGCCGCTCTGCCGGTTCCTGGGCGTGGACGTCCCGGCCGGGGAGCCGTTCCCGCACCTGAACGACGCGAAGGCGATCCGCCAGACGATGGAGCGGCTGGTCACCGAGGGCACCATCGACACGCCGTTCTCCAGGCGCGAGTGAGGACTCCCCCGCCGCCCGGGTCTCACGTGTCCAGGTAGCGGAGGACCGCCAGGACGCGGCGGCTGTAGTCGGGGTCGCGGGGCAGGTCGAGCTTCTCCACTATGGCGTTGACGTGCTTCTCGACCGTGCTGAGTGAGACGTGCAGGCGCTCGGCGATGGCCGCGTTCACGAAGCCCTGGGCGAGGTGGCGCAGCACCTCGCCCTCACGCGGGCCCAGCCTGCTCAGCGGATCGGCGTGGGTGGTGCGGGCCAGGAGCTGCCGCACCACCTCGGGATCGAACGCGGTGCCGCCCGCGCGTACGCGTTCGAGCGAGTCGAGGAAGTCGGCCACCTCCGAGACCCGGTCCTTGAGCAGGTAGCCGAGGCCGCGCGTGGAGCCGGCCAGGAGCCTGGCCGCGTAGTGCTGCTCGACGTACTGGGACAGGACGAGCACGCCGACGCCGGGATGGCGCTCGCGGATCTCCAGGGCCGCCCGCAGGCCCTCGTCCTTGTGGCCGGGCGGCATGCGTACGTCGATCACGGCCACCTCGGGGCGGTGGCGCTCGACGGCGGCGAGCAGCGCGGGAGCGTCGCCGACGGCCTCGACGACCTCGTGGCCGGCGTCGTCGAGCAGGCGGGTGAGCCCTTCGCGCAGCAGCACGGAGTCGTCGGCCAGGATCACGCGCACGGGCCCGCCTCCGCCCCGGCCCCGCCGGGCCGCGTCTCCGCCGCCATGTGCCCGGACCGCGTCTCCGGCGCCATGAGCCCGGGCCGTGGCTCCGCCGCCGCGGACGCCGCGCCGGGGGAGCCTCCGGGTGGGGTCTTCGGGAGCAGGGCGGCGATCTTGGTGGGGCCGCCCGGCGGGCTGTGCACGGTGAACTCACCGTCGAGCGCCAGGACGCGCCGGGCCAGCCCCGACAGCCCGCCGCCCGAGGGGTCCGCCCCGCCCGCGCCGTCGTCTGAGATCGCCACGCCCACCGCCCGCTCGTCCTCCGTCAACACGACCAGGATGTCACGCGCCCCGGCATGCTTGATCGCGTTGGTGATCGCCTCGCGGGCGACGAAGTAGAGCGCGGTCTCGACCTCGGACACGGGCCGCTCGGCCAGCCCGTAGTGCACGGTCACCGGCACGCTCGAGCGTTCCGCGACGCCGGCGAGCGCGGCGCGCAGCCCCAGTTCGTCGAGCGCGGTCGGGTAGATGCGCCAGGCCACGCTGCGCAGCTCGTCGAGCAGCTGCCGCGACTCGCTGTACGCCTGGGCGACCAGCTCGCCGGTCCGCTCCGGGTCAGGGCTGTGCCGGGCGCGGCCGAGCAGCATGGCGAGCGCGACACCGCGCTGCTGCACGCCGTCGTGGAGGTCGCGTTCGATCCTGCGCCGCTCGTCGTCGACGGCTTTGACGATGCCGGAGCGGGTGGCGGTCAGCTCGGCGATCCGCCGGCGCATCAGCTCGTGGCTGCCGGGGCCGAGGAAACGGTCGGCCAGCCGCCGTTCGAGCGATCCGACGGCCAGGGCCATGAGGGCGACCAGGGCGAGCAGCACGACGCCGCCGGTCAGGCCGAGCACGCCGCTGCTGGTGACGATCTTCACGCCGGGCAGGTTCACGGGCACCGGCTCCGCCCGTCCCCATGCGAGGTCCCACAGGCCGCCGAGCAGGAGGAGCCCGCCGAGGAAGAGGCCCGCCGCGCACCCGTACCCGCCGACGACCCCGAGGGCGGCGCGCGCGACGAGGAAGCCGTAACCGCCGTCCTGCCGCGTCGTCTCGTGCCCGAGCCACCTGGACAGCCTGGCCCTCTCCAGCGCCATCAGCCTGTCCAGCCCGCGCGCGGCGGCGGGCCTGGCCGCGGGGACCAGGTACGCGGGCCACGCCACACACAGGAAGACCAGCTCGACGAGGCCGAGAGCCATCCCGAGGACGACTCCGGCCAGCACCCGGGCCGCTCTGTTGCCTGACACGGGCGTGAAGTCTAGGCGTGACTCCCTCGTCATGCGCACGGCTCTAGGCGTCCCGGTGGCGCAGCACAGCGTGGCCCGCCGCCAAGGCGGCAGCCGTCCAGGCGACGAGCCAGGCCAGCCCCTCCCCCGCCGGATACGGGATCGGCCCGCCGGTCAGGTTGTCCACGCTGCCCATGAAGGCCAGCCCGGCGAACATCGGCATCCGCAGCGACGCGTCCAGCGCGACCTGGCTCCCGGTCATCAGCAGCATCAGCGGCAGACCCATGAGCAGCATGAACACCACGGTCAGCGTGCCCGCCGCGCTGCGCATCGCGGCGCCGACGCCGAGCGTCATCACCGACACCAGCGCGAAGAACACCCCCACTCCGAGCAGGTCGGTCACGACCTCGCCGACGGGCAGCACGACGAGCCCGCCGAACAGGTCGCCGGACAGCACGACGTGGACGGCCGCCGTCGCCACCGCTCCCGACAGCACGCCCGCCGCGGCCATCACCGGCGCCACCACCAGCGCCTTCGCCGCCAGCACCATCCCCCGGACGGGTGTGGCCTGCAACGTCACCCGGATGCTGCCGGACGAGTACTCCGAGGTGATCGCCAGCATCGCCGACGCCACCAGCGCGAACTGGACGAACGACGTCGCCGACACCACCGGCTCGCTCGCCGTCACCCGCACCCAGGTCCGGCCTGCACGCAGGGCTTCGGTGGCGGCGGCTCCGCCGAGCATGAGCGCTGTCATGACCATGAGCGCCGCCGCGCCGGCCAGGCACCACCACGTGGACCTGACCGACCACAGCTTCGCCCACTCGGCCCCGATCGCCTGCCGCAACGTCCTCATGATCCCGCCCCGTACTCGACGCTTCCCGCCGTCAGCTCCTGGTAGGCCTGTTCGAGCGAGGCCTGTCTGGTCCGCAGCTCGTGCAGCCGGATCCCGGCCTCGTGCGCCAGGTCGCCGACCGTTTCGAGGGCTGCGCCGGTGGCCTCGAGCTCGTTCTCGCCGTGCCGCTCCACCGCGATCCCCGCGGCGCGCAGCCGTGCCGCGAGATCTCCGGCGTGCGGAGTGCGGACGAGCACGGACGTCAGGGAGCTGCCCGCGATGACCTCGGAGAGGGGCGCGTCCACGATGAGGCGGCCCTTGCCGATCACGACGAGGTGGTCGGCGGTGAGCTGCATCTCGGTCATGAGGTGGCTGGAGACGAACACCGTCCTGCCCTCCCCGGCCAGCGATCGCATGAGCCCGCGCACCCAGCGCACCCCGTCCGGGTCGAGCCCGTTGACCGGCTCGTCGAACATCAGCACCTCGGGGTCCCCCAGCAGCGCCGCCGCGATCCCGAGCCGCTGGCTCATGCCGAGCGACAGCGCCCCGGCCCGCTTGCGCGCCGCCCCGGCCATGCCGACCTTCTCCAGGACCTCGCTGACGCGCCGCCGGGGGATGCCGTTGGCGCGGGCCAGCGCCAGCAGGTGCGCGTGGCCGCTGCGCCCCGGGTGGAGGGCGCGGGCGTCGAGGAGCGCGCCGACCACGCGGAGCGGGTTCCTGATCTGGTGGTACGGCAGCCCGCCGACCAGCGCCGTGCCCGCGGTGGGCCGGTCGAGGCCGAGGATCAGGCGCATCGTGGTCGATTTGCCCGCCCCGTTCGGGCCGAGGAATCCGGTCACCACGCCCGGTCTCAGCTCCAGCGTCAGGTCGTCGACCGCCAGGCGGTCGCCGTACCTCTTGCTCAAACCGTTCAGACTGATCACGCCGCCCCACGCTAGGCAGCCCTCGGCCCGGCGGGTATGGGGGCGAGCCGCCGACTTCGATGGCGGGAAACCGCTATGCCGGGCGGACGGCTCGCATCGCGGCGTCGCGGGTGAGCGCGGCGCCGCTCGCGTACGCCGAGTCGAACGCCGCGTCGCCCAGCGCCGCCCGCGCCCGCTCCGCGGGCCGCAGCAGGTTGCCGAACCCGCTGCGGTCCTCAGCCCCGAGCAGCGCGGTGGCGGCCCCCAGCACGTACGCCGCCCGCGCCGGCTCGTCGTCGGCCAGTGCGGCGGCCCGCACGTGCGCGGCGGCGGCCATGATCGGCAGGTCGGCCAGTTCCATCGCCGCGTCGAGCAGCGGCCCGGCACTCGACGGGTCGCCGTCGAGCAGCGCGGCCATCGCCCGGTAGCAGGCGGCCCAGGCGCGTACGTCGGAAGGACACGAGGGATCCTCGATCGCCCGCAGCTCGCGCCGCGCCTCCTCCAGGACACCGCTCCTGAGCAGCACCTCGGCGTGCGCCAGCCGGACGTACTCGACGCCCTCCCGCCGCCGCATCCGCTCCACGCAGTCCCAGGACGCGTCGATGTACGACCGGGCCCGGTCGTGCTCGCCCGACCGCGCGTACGAGATCGCGATCTTCGCCAGGATGGCGGCCTGGTCCTCCACGACGCCCAGCTCGCCGGCCAGGCGCAGGGCCCGCGACCGCGCCTCGATCGAGCCGCTGAGGTCGCCCCTGCGGTCGTGGTGCTCGGCCAGCACGCGCAGCGCCGAGGACAGCGCCCACCGGTCGCCGAGGTCCTCCAGCTCCTGCCGCGACTCGTCGATGAGGGTGAACGCCCTGGTGAGGTCCCCCTCGCTCTCGGCCGCCATGGACTGCGTCATCAGCGTCAGCGCGCGTTCCCACCCGGTGAGGCCCGGGAGCAGGCGTTCGGCGGACCGGGCGGCCGCCGCCTGGTCGCCCACCAGCACCGGCGCGAGGAGCAGCAGCACGTGGGCGGGGTGGCCGAGCCGCTCGCGCAGCTCCAGCCCGGCGCGGACCGCCTCCCTGGCCGTCTCCGTGGCGCCGAGTTGCTGGTGGACGAGCCCGTGGAGGGCGAGCCGCACGGGCCGCAGCGCGTCCGGCACCTCAGCCGGCAGGCCGAGCACGGCGTGCGTCCAGTGGACGCTCTCGATCCGCATGCCCTGCATGAGCCAGAACCACCAGACGGCCACCGCCACCCGCACGCCCAGCTCCGCGTCCCCCGTCTCGGCCGCGAACCGCAGCGCCGCCACGATGTTGTCGTGCTCGGCTCGCAGCCTGGCCATCCAGCGCAGCTGGTCGGGGCCGCGCAGCTCCGGGTCGGCCGTCTCGGCGAGCCGCAGGAAGTAGCGGGCGTGGCCGTCCCGCACGGCCCTGTCCCGGCCGGACTCCGCCAGCCGGGCCATCCCGTACGACCTGACCGTCTCCTGCATGCGGTGACGCTCGCCGGACAGCTCGACCAGGGACTTGTCCACCAGCCCCGTGAGGGCGTCGAGCGGGTCGCGCCCGCTGACCGCCTCCAGCGCGTCGAGCGTGGCCCCGCCCGCGAACGCCGCGAGCACCATGGCCAGCTCCCGCTCCTCGCCGGACAGCAGGCCCCAGCTCCAGTCGACGACCGCCTGCAGGGTGCGGTGCCGGGGCAGAGCCGTACGGCTGCCGCTGCTGAGCAGCCGGAAGCGGTCGTCGAGCTTGGCCGCGATCTGCTCGACGCTCAGGGCGCGCATCCTGGCGGCCGCCAGCTCGATGGCCAGCGGCATGCCGTCGAGCCGCCGGCAGATCTCGACGACCGCGCCGGCGGTGGTGTCGTCCACGATGAAGTCGGGGCGTACCGACGCGGCTCGTTCGGCGAAGAGCCGTACCGCCGAGTACTCGCGGACGTCGCGGGCCGTGCCGGCGGGCCACTCCAGCGGCGGTATGGGGTGGAGGCTCTCCCCGCCGATGGCCAGGGACTCCCGGCTGGTGGCGAGGATGCGCAGGTCAGGGCAGGCGCCCAGGAGCCGCTCCGCCAGCTCGGCGGCGGCCGACACGACGTGCTCGCAGTTGTCGAGCACGAGCAGCGCGCTCTGCCGGGCGAACACCTCCGCCAGCCGGCCGGTGGCGTCGCCCTCGGACCAGGTGCCGTCCCTGGCTCCGATCGCTGTCAGCACCGCGTTGGCGACGTCGTGGGGGTCGGTGACGGACGCCAGCTCGGCCAGCCAGACGCCGTCGGGCGCCAGGTCGGCGGAGCGCGCGGCGGCCTCGACGGCGAGCCTGGTCTTGCCCGCGCCCCCCGGGCCGACGACGGTGACGAGCCTGCCGGTCTCCAGGGCCTTGGCGAGCTGGGCCAGCTCCTGCTCGCGGCCGACGAAGCTGGTCACCTGGGCGCGCAGGTTCGTCCTGTGGGCGCGGCGGCGGTCCTGGTGCTGCGGGTCGTGCCGGAGTATCGCCATGTGAAGCTCGGCCAGCTCGGCGGACGGATCGACGCCGAGCTCCTCCGACAGCGTGTGCCGGGTGCGTTCGTAGGCGTCGAGGGCGTCCGCCTGCCTGCCCGCCGCGTACAGGGCGCGCATGAGCAGCCCCTGCAGGCGTTCGCGCAGCGGGTGCGCGGCGGCCAGCGGCCCCAGCTCCGCCAGCACGTCGTTGCCCGCCCCCAGCTCGAGCTCGAGCCGGTCTTCCGCGGCCGACAGCCGCAGCTCGTTCAGCCGGACGGCGGCGTTGTCGGCGAACGGCAGCCCGGCCAGGTCGGCCAGCGCGGGCCCCCGCCACAGGGCCTCCGCCTGGCGGAGCGCGGCGAGCCCGCCCGCGCTCACCAGCCGCTCGAACCGGCTGACGTCCACGTCGTCGGGGCCGACCGTGAGCCGGTAGCCGGCCGGATGCGACTCGATCGCGGCGTGCCCGATCAGCCGCCGGGTCCTGGAGACGAGCGACTGCAGGGCGTTGGCGGCGCCCGCCGGCGGGTGCTCGCCCCAGATCGCGTCGGTGAGCGCGTCGAGCGGCACGACCCGGCCCGGCTCCAGCGCCAGCCTGGCCATCAGCGCGCACAACCTGGCGCCGGAGATCTCGATCGGGCGGCCCTCGCCGTCACGGGCCTCGAACGGGCCCAGCAACATCACACGCACGGCTCCAAGCTTCCCATTCACCGCATCCCGCTCCAACCGGGCGCAGGGACGGGCGGGGGTCAGGTGCCGAAGACGGTCCTGGCCAGGTCGTACGACTGCCCGGCCACGTCCTCCTCCGCCAGCCGGAACGCCTCGACGAGGGCGTCCGCCAGCGCCTGCGAGCCCAGCCGCATCGCGCGGGGGTCGATGTGCAGCCCGGCCAGCGAGCCGGTGTGCCTGAGCTCGACGACGACCTGCCCGCCGGCGCTCTCGCCGCGCCCCCTCGTCTCCTCCAGCAGGCGGCTCACCTCCTCGAAGCGAGCCGTCTGCGCCGCCATCTCGGCCAGAGCACGATCGATCTCGGGGTCACCGGTATGTGGTGTCGTCATGGTCGTTCCTCGCTGACTCAGCGCTTGAAGATGAAGGCTCTGGGCGCGTGCGCCAGCGCCGAGCGGAGTGCGCCCTGCGTCGTCAGCGAGCCACTGGCGACGAGGGGGTAGACGGTCGCAGCCGACAGGGTGCGGCGGAAGAACTTGCCCGCCGGTCCCGAGCCCAGCAGCGTCTCGGTGACCTTCGTGGCGGGGAAGAACCGGCGCACGTCGCTCAGGGCCTTGATGCCGCCGTTGTAGGCCATCTCGGCGGCGAAGTGCTTGCCCGCGTACTCCCAGAGGTTGCCCATCGGCTGTCCGGTGGCCGCGGAGCTGCCGGCGTGCACGCCGGTCTTGAGCACGGTCCACAGGACGGAGTCCGCCAGCGCGTCGAGCCCCTCCCTGACGAAGTAGTTGCCGACGCGGCGCTTGCCCATCCGCCTCTCGAGGATCACCTTGGTGATCTTCTGGAAGAGCGTGCGCTCCAGCCTGGCCCTGGCCACCAGGCAATTGAACGCCTTCTCGGCCGCGACCCTGGCCGCCGGGTAGACGAAGCCGAACATCATCGTGAACGCCATGGCGGCGAGCAGCGTGCCGATTCTCCAGAGCTGTTCGCGGTGCTCCTCCACGGCGTCGGCGTACTCCTCGCAGCCCGCCGCCAGGTCCAGCAGCTCCTCCTGGAGCGCGGCGTAGCGGGGGGCGAGCTCCTTGGGCCACACGTCCGCGAACCGGTCCACGGAGCGGCTGTCGTTCGCCTTGCGGGCCTCGGCGACGCCGATGTCGGTGTGGTGGGCGACCTTCCCGATGGACGCGGCCAGCGCGCGCAGCGCCTTGGCACGGTCCCGGAGGTTGCTCGTGTCGGCCACCGGCACATGAACCTGCGCGAACCAGGCCAGCGCCTGGAAGGGGTCGAACATCAGGCACCTTCCGTGAGCGGCGGGATCTGCGGGATCGGCGGCGCGGGCAGGTCGGGGATCTCGGGCAGCGTGTTGATGATCTGCTGCTCCAGGAAGTCCCAGAGCTTCTCCAGGTCGCGGAAGTTCCCCGCCGAGCTGAAGTTCTTGTCGGCGATGCGCTTCATGGCGTCGGTGAGCGAGTCGTAGCCGTCGCTGTACCACTCGGCGAACGCGCGCCCGTCGTCGTCCCCGCCGACCAGGTCGGAGGTGGTGGCGAGCGAGGTGGACGCGCGGTGGAGCGCTACAACGTCGTCGCCGGTCCGGTCGAAGAGCCTGGCCAGGCCACGGATCGAGGTCCAGTCGATCTGGACCCGGTCGGTGGGGTTGGGGGTGGGTTGCGGGTCTGGGGACGGGCGGGGGTACGGGTATGGCGCAGGAGGAGCCGACCACGTCGGCGAAGGCGAAGGAGTGCTTGGCCAGGTCGGCGTCGGAGTGCCCGGCCACGTCGGGGTCGGGCTCGGAGGCTCCGTCGGGGACGGACTTGGAGGCTCCGTAGGCGTGGGGCTCGGAGGCTCTGTAGGCGTGGGGCTCGGAGGCTCTGTAGGAGTCGGGCTCGGAGGCTCCGTCGGAGTCGGGCTCGGGGGCTCCGTCGGCGTGGGGGTCGGGGTCGGAGAGTCCGTCGGGCTCGGGGTGGTTGTTGGGCTGGGCTCACCAGATGAATCAGCCATCAACCCTCCAATCACAACAAACAGACATGATCAGCAACATCGCGACAGTAACGTGGACAAATTTCCCAATTGTTAATTCATTGCTACGGGTGGTTCATCCACGAGGGCGTGGCCTTGAGAAGCTCGCCGAGTTCGTCGAGCGGCTCCCCCTCGACGGCCCCCGCCCGCGCCAGGTCCTCGACGCGCTCGCACAGCTCGGCCTCCCGTACGGCCCCGACGGTCGCGCAACTGCCCTTGAGCCGGTGCGCGAGCGAGGCCACCAGCGGCGCGTCACCGGCCTGCACCGCCTGCCGCAGCTCCTCGAACGTCCGCCCGGCGGTGGCCAGGTACGCCTCCGCCACGTCCGCGAGCGCCTCCGGCGACAGGCCCGCCAGCTCGGGCGGGAGGCCCGCGTACGACGCCCACTCCGGGATCCTGGCCAGCACGCGCCCCCAGTCCACCGGCTTGGCCAGGTGGTCGTCCATCCCGGCCTCCAGGCAGCGGATCCGGTCGTCCGGCATCGCCGCCGCGGTCATCGCGATGATCGGGGTGTGCGTGTCCTCGCGCCGCCTGATCTCCTCGGTCGCGGCCAGACCGTCGAGCACGGGCAGCTGGCAGTCCATGAAGACCAGGTCGTAGCCGCCGCCCAGCACGGCGCGCACGGCCTGCTCGCCGTCGTCCACCACCTCGACCTCGTGGCCGGCCTGACGCAGCACGAGCATCGCCACCTGGCGGCTGACCTCGTCGTCCTCCGCCACCAGGATCCGGGCGCCCTGCGCCGCGGTCTCCGCTCGTTCGCGCAGTTCCCCCGAGCACTCAGCGGTGCCCAGGGCGTTCTCCACGGCGGCGAGGAGGCGGCGGCGGCTGAGCGGCCGGGTGATCGACTGCACGGCGCGCTCCCCCGCGGCGCCCGGCCAGGCGAAGCCCGCGCGACCCGGCGTGACGACCACGACCACGCTGGTGGCCTGGAAGAGCGGGTCGGTGAGGATCACGTGCGCGATCGACTCGGCGTCGGCGCCGAGGTCGAGGGCGACCACCGCCAGCTCGTACGGCCGCCCGCCCTCGGCCGCGGCCCGCAGCAGCTCGAGGGCGGAGTCCGTGGTCTCCTCCACGTCCAGCCCCGCGCCCGCCAGCGCCCGCACGGCCAGCGCGCGGTCCTCGGGGCGCGGGTCGGCAACGAGCGCGCGCCGCCCCTGCAAGGCCTCGACCGACGGCTCCGACCAGGTCAGGACGTCCATCGGCAGCCGCACCCAGAACCGGCTGCCGACGCCCTCCACGCTGTCCAGCCCGATCTCCCCGCCCATGAGCTCGGTGAGCTGCCGGCCGATGGCCAGCCCCAGGCCGCTGCCGCCGGTCCTGCGCGTGATCGGCGAGTCGACCTGGCGGAAGACCCCGAACACCTTCTCTCTGTCGTCGGGACCGACCCCGATGCCGGTGTCGGCCACCGCGAACCTGAGCACCGCCCGCGACTCGCCCGGCGCGCCCTCGTCGAGAGTGACGTGCAGGTCGACGCCGCCCTGGACGGTGAACTTCAGCGCGTTGCCCACCAGGTTGGTGAGGATCTGGCGCAGCCGCGCCGGATCGCCCGACACCTGCCGCGGCACGTCCTCGTCGAGCCGCAGCGTGAGCCAGAGCCCCTGCTCATAGGCGTGCGGCGCGAACGGCGCCACCACCTCGTCGCAGAGCCTGGGCAGGTCGAACGGCACCTCGTCCACCTGCAGATGGCCCGCCTCGATCCTGGACAGATCGAGGAAGTCGTCGAGCAGGCGCAGCACGTTCTGGGCCGACTCCTGGGCGGTGGTGGCGTAGTGGCGCTGCTCGTCGTCCAGCCGGGTGCCCATGAGCAGGGAGTTCATGCCGAGCACGCCGTTGATCGGGGTGCGGATCTCGTGGCTGATCTTGGCCAGGAACTCGGACTTCGCGCTGGAGGCGCTGACCGCCTCGTCCCTGGCGGCGGCCAGCTCGGACGCGTACCTGGCCAGCGTGGCCTGCGCCCGGCGGCGGCCGCGCGTCGTGTGGATCTGCAGGCCCAGGCCGATGAGGATGAGCAGCGCCAGCAGCGCCGCGACGGTCAGCACGTTCGCCCTGAGCTGCTCGGCGGAGGCCAGCGCCTCCGCGGCGGACACCTCGGCGGTGACCGTCCAGCCGATGCCGGGGATCGGCTCCGAGGCCGACAGCACGGTGCCGTCGATGCCGCGGAACTCGCCGCTCCAGGAGCGGCCGGCGAGCGCGGCGTCCACGCGCGGGTCCTCGCGCAGGGAGGTGAGCGCGAGCAGCTTCCTGTCGGGGTCGGCGACGAGCACACCGGCCCGATCGGTGATCAGCAGCTGGATCTCCTGCGCCTCGGCGGCCTCCTTGGCGAACTCCTGGATGGCGTCCAGGCTGTAGACGACGGCGAGGATGCCGAGCATGCGCTTGCCGTCGGCGCTGGGGATCGGCGCGGCCACCGCGACGGCCCTGGACACGCCGACCATCGTGGGCGTGTAGGCCTGGGAGACGTGAGCCGCCCGCCGGTCGCGCACCGCGCCGAACCAGTCGGTGGCGCTGATGTCCTGGGGCAGCACGGTCTTGGGCTCCGCGCCGAGCATGCGCCCTTCTGACGAGACCAGGATCAGCCCGCTGACGCCGTCACGCAGCCGCTTGAGCTCGCCGAGATGGTCGCTCATGGCGGCGGCGGCGGCGTGCGCCACCGTGTCGCGCATGCTCGGGCGCTGCGCGAACGCGGTGACGAGCTTTTCCAGCGAGCCCATCTGCTGCTCGACCACGACCCGGCTCACCGAGGCGGTCGTCTTGACCCGGTCGGTGACCTCGTCGCTGACGGCATTCTCCGACAGTGAGATGCTGGAGGAGGTCAGCAGCGC
Source organism: Nonomuraea sp. NPDC049400 (assembly GCF_044466425.1). Classification (NCBI taxonomy): domain Bacteria; kingdom Bacillati; phylum Actinomycetota; class Actinomycetes; order Streptosporangiales; family Streptosporangiaceae; genus Nonomuraea; species Nonomuraea sp. NPDC049400. Next base: position 41,015 of record NZ_JBITMP010000018.1, on the reverse strand, counting down.
AAGGGGCAGCAGGCCGAGCACCACCCACAGGGCTGTCACCGCGAGCAGCCATCTCACCGGCGTCCGTCCTTCCCCTGTCCGCTCGGGTACAGGGTAGGAGGGAACGGGCACGGGCGGCGGGTCTCGGTGAGCAGAACGCACAAAACTTGACCTTTTGTAACAAAACCCGCTTAAGCTCACCCTGATTCGTCATAACTGGACCTGGACGAGGAGCTGGCGATGCCTGAGACCCGGGACATCACCGTTCTCATCGTGGACGACGATCCGGTCGTCACCGCGGCACTGCACGCGCAGGTGAACAGGGTACTCGGGTTCAGGGTCGTGGGGATCGCGCACACCGGTCAGGCCGCGCTCGCCGCCGCCGGCCGCTTCGCGCCCCGGCTGGTCCTGCTCGACCTGCACCTGCCGGACATGCCGGGGCTCGAGGTGGCGCACCGGCTGCGCCGCCCCGAACAGCCGCCCGCCGACGTCATCGTGATCTCAGGACGCAAGGAGTCGGCCACGGTACGCGCGGCCATGCAGCGCGGCGCCCTGTACTACCTGGTCAAGCCGACCAGGGCGGGCACGCTCGAGCAGACGCTGCTGCGCTACGCGGCCACCGCCGAGCAGCTCGAGGCGGGCGGGCGGCTGGTCGAGCAGCAGGAGATCGACCGCATCTTCCGCTCGCTCCACCTCGACCAGGGCTCCCGGCCCAAGAGCATCTCGGCGGCCACCGAGCAACTGGTGCTCGACGCGCTCTCCGCCGTCGAAGAGGACGCCTCGGCGCACGAGCTGGCCGGCATGATCGGCGTCAGCCGCGCCACCGCCCGCCGCTACCTGGAGCATCTCGCCGAGCGCGGCCTGCTCGAGGCGCGGCCCAAGTACGGTCCGACCGGACGCCCGCAGCATCGGTACCGCGTCCGGTGAGCACGCTCAGGGTGCTGCTCGCCGTGCTGCTCTGCCTCCTGCCGGCGGGCTGCGGCGACGGCAATCCCTTCCCCGAGGGCTCCACGATGTGGCGGATCAGGGAGCGCGGCATCCTCACGGTGGGCATCAAGTTCGACCAGCCGATGTTCGGCTTCAAGGACCCGGCCAGCGGGCGGATCACCGGGTTCGACGCGGAGATGGCCAGGCTCATCGCGAAGGACCTCACCGGCAGCGAGCGCAACATCCGGTTCGTGGAGACGGTCTCGCGCGAGCGCGAGAACTTCATCAGCCAGGGCGTGGTGGACCTCGTCATCGCCACGTACTCGATCACGCCGGCCCGCGCCCAGCTGGTCAGCTTCACCGACCCGTACTACTACGCCGGGCAGGACCTGCTGGTCAGGGCCGCCGACACCACCATCGAGGGCGTGTGGGACCTGGACGGCAAGAGCGTGTGCACGGCGAAGGGCTCCACGTCCAGCGAGCGGCTGAGCTCCCAGGCGCCCGGCGCCACCCTGGAGATCGTCGACGGCTACAGCGTGTGCGTGCCCGCGCTCATGGCCGGGCGGGTCGACGCGATCAGCACCGACGACACCATCCTGCTCGGCCTGCTGGACCAGCATCCGGACCTGTTCCGGCTGGTGCGCAAGCCGTTCGGGCGCGAGCCGTACGGGATGGGCGTGCGCAAGCAGGACACCGGCTTCCGCGACTACCTCAACGGGCTGATCAGCGGCTGGCTGCGCGACGGGCAGTGGGACCGCGCCTTCAAGGACACCATCGGCGTCTCCGGCGCGACGCCTGATCAATCTCGCCCCGCCAATCGCTGAGCAGAAAGCGCACAAGCCTTTCGGTGACACATGCGGCTCCTACGGTTACGCCAACGCTGACCGAGACAAGGAGCGTGACGCATGACTCACGCGGACCTGATCGTGCTGGACCAGGTCAACAAGCGCTTCGGCGACCACCACGTGCTCAGGGACGTCAACCTGACCGTCAAACAGGGCGAGGTCGTGGTGATCATCGGCCCGTCCGGAGCGGGCAAGTCCACCCTGTGCCGGGCGATCAACCGGCTGGAGACCATCGACTCCGGCACGATCACCCTGGACGGGACGCCGCTGCCCGCTGAGGGCCGGGCGCTCGCCAAGCTCCGCGCCGAGGTGGGCATGGTCTTCCAGTCCTTCAACCTCTTCGCGCACAAGACCGTCCTGGACAACGTCGTCCTCGGGCAGGTCCACGTGCTGAAGCGGCCGAGGGCGGAGGCCGAGCGCAAGGCCCAGGAGCTGCTCGACCGGGTCGGCATCGGCGGCCAGGCGGCCAAGTTCCCCGCCCAGCTGTCCGGCGGGCAGCAGCAGCGGGTGGCCATCGCACGCGCGCTGGCCATGGACCCGAAGGCGATCCTCTTCGACGAGCCCACCTCGGCGCTCGACCCGGAGATGGTCAACGAGGTGCTCGACGTCATGACCTCGCTCGCCCGCGACGGCATGACCATGGTCGTCGTCACCCACGAGATGGGCTTCGCCCGGCGCGCGGCAGACCGGGTCGTCTTCATGGCCGAAGGCGAGATCGTCGAGCAGAACACCCCCGACGCGTTCTTCGGCTCCCCGAGCAGCGAGCGCGCCCAGTCCTTCCTCGCCAAGATCCTCACCCACTAAGGAGCTTTCATGTTCGGCCGATCCCTCTACGCGACCTTCACGGTGCTCGCGCTCGCCACCGCCGCCACGGCCTGCGGCGGCGGTCAGGACAGCTACGCCTCCGTCGTGGACAAGGCCAAGAACGACAAGAAACTGGTGATCGGCGTGAAGGCCGACCAGCCGGGGCTGGGGCTGCGCACGCCCGACGGCACTTTCGCCGGGTTCGACGTCGAGGTCGCCAAGTACGTGGCCAAGCAGCTCGGCGTCGAGGCCAAGGACATCACGTTCAAGGAGACCGTGTCGGCCAACCGGGAGGCCTTCATCGAGCAGGGCCAGGTGGACATGGTGGTGGCCACGTACTCGATCACCGACGCCAGGAAGCAGAAGGTCTCCTTCGCCGGGCCGTACTTCGTGGCCGGGCAGGACCTGCTGGTCAGGGCCGCCGACGCCGCGCTGACCGGGCCCGAGGCGCTGAACGGCAAGAAGCTCTGCTCGGTCGCCGGCTCCACCCCGGCGCAGAAGGTCAAGTCGGAGTACTCCAAGGAGGTGCAGCTCCAGGAGGAGCGCACGTACTCGGCCTGCGTCGACCGCGTGCTCGGCGGCCAGCTCGACGCCATCACGACCGACAACGTCATCCTCGCCGGCTACGCCGCGCAGCACGCGGGCAAGCTCAAGGTGGTCGGCAAGCCGTTCAGCACCGAGAAGTACGGCATCGGGCTGAAGAAGGACGACACCGCCGGGCGCAAGGCGGTCAACGACGCGCTGGAGAAGATGTTCTCCGACGGCAGCTGGACGAAGGCGCTGCAGGCCAGCGTCGGCGCCTCCGGCTTCGCCCTCCCGCAGGCCCCGCAGCTGGAGCGGTACTGATCGTATGGAAGCACTGCTGATCGAACGCGAGACGATCCTCGCCGCGTTCTGGATGACGATACGGCTGACGGCGGTCAGCGCGCTCGGCTCCCTGGTGCTGGGGACGCTGCTGACCGCCATGCGGGTGGCCCCGCTGGCCTCCCTGCGCGGCGCCGCGAACTGCTACGTGACCGTGGCCCGCAACACCCCGCTCACCCTGGTGCTGCTGTTCACCGGCCTCGGCGTCGGGGCGAACCTCGGGGTCGAGCTGTCGGACGACATCGCGACCAACAACTTCTGGCTCGCCGTCATCGGCCTGACCGCCTACACCTCGGCGTTCGTCTGCGAGGCCCTGCGGTCCGGGCTCAACACGGTGCCGGTCGGGCAGGCGGAGGCGGCCCGGTCGCTGGGGCTTGGCTTTGTCCAGTCCCTGCGGCTGATCACGCTGCCGCAGGCGTTCCGCGCCGTGGTGGCGCCGCTGGGCAGCATCCTGATCGCGCTGACCAAGAACACCACGATCGCGCTCGTGGTCGGCGTGGGCGAGGCGTCCGTGCGGATGCGGGAGATGATCGAGACGTACGGGGACCAGGTCATCGAGATCTTCCTCGGCTTCGCGGCCGGGTTCGTGCTGCTGTGCCTGCCGATGGGGCTGCTGTTCGGCTGGTTGTCGCGGCGGATGGCGGTGGCGAGATGAGCTTCTTGGCGGTGATGTGGTGAGCTACGCGAACCTTTACGAAACGCCCGGGCCGCGCGGCATCCGGCGCAACCGGGCGCTGGCGGCGGGCGTCGCGCTCGTGCTGCTGCTGGTGGCGTACGTGGTTTATGTGCGGTTCGACGCGAAGGAACAGTGGGCGGCCGAGAAGTGGACGCCGCTGCTGCGCGGCGACGTCTGGGCCACGTTCATCCTGCCGGGGCTGGCCGGGACGCTGGGTGCGGCCGTGGCGGGGGTGGTGCTCGCGGGGCTGTTCGGGCTCGTGTTCGCCACGGCCCGGCTGTCCGACCACCGGTGGATCCGGGTGCCCGCGGCCGCGGTGGTGGAGTTCTTCCGGTCCGTCCCCTTGCTGCTGCTGATCTTCTTCGCGTTCTTCGGGTCGTACGTGCTCATCGGCGCGAACATCTCGGCCTTCGCCGCCGTCGTCTTCGGGCTGACCCTCTACAACGGCTCGGTGATCGCGGAGATCATCCGCGCCGGGGTGCAGAGCCTGCCCCGCGGGCAGGCGGAGGCGGCTCACGCGATCGGCATGCGCAAGGGGCAGGTGATGCGGCTCGTGCTGCTGCCCCAGGCGTTCCGCGCCATGATGCCCGCCATCGTCAGCCAGTTCGTGGTGCTGCTGAAGGACTCGGCGCTGGGGCTCATCGTGGGCTACGACGAGCTGGTCGATCGGGGGTTGAACGGGATCGCGGCCAACTTCTCCAACGTCATTCCGGCGGCGATCCTGATCGCGGCCATCTTCATCCTGATCAACCTCTCCCTCGACCGCCTGGCCCACCGCCTCGGCGCCACCCGCCTCGCCGCCACCCGCTGACCGCGTCCCCCGCGAGCAGCGCCGGTCAGGCGGCGGCCCGGCGACGCAGCGCGGCCAGCCAGGGGGCGGCGCCGAGGGCGGCCAGGAGGAGCAGCAGCGGCACCCGCCACCACCACGTGACGCTCGGGGGCGGCGGGTCCTGCGGCCGCGACACCCAGGGCCGGGCGGTCTTCGACCAGACCAGGAACGCATCCCCGATGGGCAGCAGTCCGAAGGCGTACCGCTTGCTCCACGGGGTGTCGATCGGCAGCCCGGCCAGCTCGCCGTAACCGGCCAGCGCGGCGGCCAGCGGGGCGTCGCCGTGCGCCTGGGCCGCGCCCAGGGTGACCACGGTGGCCGACAGGCTCACGCCGAGCGGAAGCGGCCCGGAGTCCACGTCGGCCGGTCCGTCCACCCCCTCCGGGTACTCCCGCACGGCAGGGCCGAGCCCGAGCGGGGTGGCGACGTAGCGGTCGCGGAAGCGTACGTACTGCTCAGCGGCGAAGGCCGGGTCCACGTCCACCAGGAACCGCTGGATCATGCTCTGCGAGCTGCCCCTCGCCACCTCGACCGGCTCGCCGGTGCCGGGGTCGGCGCGGTGCGGGAGCAGTCCGGTGCGCGGGTCGAGCCGCCGCCGGACCTCCCGCAGCCACCGTTCGACGGTCGCGCCGAACCGGGGCGGAAGGAGCGCGTCGTGCAGCCGCAGCGACGCCACCGCCACCGTCGAGTCGACCGGCCACGACTGGCCCGGGTAGGCGGCCAGGTACGGCGAGGGCGAGGAGTCGAACGCCGCACCGAGCGCGGCGGAGTCTCCGGCGAACCGGCGCGCCTCGGCGGGATCGCGCCGCCCCTCCGGCTGCAGGCTGAGCACCCCGCCGCGCAGCCAGTTGCACCATCCCTGGTAGAAGACGCCGTAGGGCGGGGTGAGGCCGGGGCTGAACGGGGCCCGGCCGGAGGGCGAGTCCAGCCGTTCCAGCGCCCAGCGCGCCTCGCGCAGCGCCTGCGACCGCTCGCCCGGCGGTTCGCGCAGGCCGAGCTCGACCCAGCTCAGGCCGTACAGGGCGTGCAGGAAGAAGAAGCCTTCGGGGAACAGCGCCTGCGCCTCGTCACCCGCGCCCGCCTCGAGGGCCTCGCGCAGGAACGCCAGCTGCCGCCGCACCCCAGGCGGCTCCCCCGCGGCGCTTCCGCTGGCGGGCACGACCAGTCGCACGGCGCCCGCCAACGCGCAGACGCTCACCGCAACGGCCACGAACCGCCGCACCCAGCGCAGCACGCGACGCGCGGACGACGACGGCTGAGTCATCCGCCGATGCTAGCGGGAGTGGTGCACTCGTCCGGCCGGCACTAGTCTGCCGATCATGCGCATGCTCCACCTCGGGCTGCGGGTCACCGACCTGGAACGCTCGCTCGCCTTCTACACCGCGCTCGGGTACGCCAAGCTCGGAGGTGTCTCCGAGACGGAGTTCGGCAGCCTTACCATGCTGAAGCTGCCCGACGATCCGTTCGTCAGCCTCGAGCTCGTGCATGACCCCGCGAGACCGGTCAAGGACGTCGGCGCCGTCAACCACCTCGTCGTCCAGGTGGACGATCTCGATGCCACGATCGCCGCTCTCGCGGCCAGGGGCGTCACGGCCGAGCCGCCGGCGGACCTGGGGCCGGGGATGCGGACGTCATGGCTGACCGACCCCGACGGCTACCGGATCGAGCTCGTGCAGTGGCCACCCGGCCATCCAGCCGGCATGACGGCGGCCGATTTCGCCTGACTGGGTTGGGCGGAATCCTCGAAGGCGCCGGTCTCACTCACCCCTGGACGAGGCAGGCGGTTGCGCTGGGCGGCGTACAGGTCGGTGACCTGGGGAGATGAGCCCTGCTCGGTGAGGAGGTTCTGCAGGTCGCCGGTGAAGTCCCGCGGGAGCCCGCTGGCCGTGTCATCCGTGCCCTGGATGCCCACGGTCGCGCTGCGGGGGGCGACGTCCGCGATCGTCACGGCGTACGCGCTGCCGCCCGTGATCCGGACGTTCCAGTGCGCCATTCTGGCGCCGAACAGCGGGCCGGAGGCGGCCGAGCCGCCGACCCGGCCGTTGTTCACCATGGTGATGTCGGTCCTGGCGTTCTCGAAGGGCAGCGCCCGGTGGGTGTCGAACGTGCCCTCGGCCATCCGGCCGCGCCGCCAGACGTTGCCGGACGACAGGCCCTCCACGTTGAGGCCGTGGTGGACGGCGCCGGACGGCACCGGCACGGTGAACGCCTCGATCTGGAAGTCGTCGACGAGGTTGTCGTGCGACTGCATCCGGCAGGCGAAGCTGTGGTGAGCGGCCCTGCCGCCGACGACGACTCCGGAGAGGGTGATCGATTTGGCGGAGGTGAAGCCGAAGCCGAGGTCGCAGTTCTCCACGCGTACCTCGCTCGCCCAGCAGTCGTGCACGGCCTGGGCGGCTCAGCCTGACAGAATCTTCACGCATTGTGCTCCTCGGGATCGAGTGGCGTCTGGCGGGGATGCTCAAGGCCGCGGGACCGCGATGCCGCCGTATCGGTCCCAGCCGTTGGCGATGCGGTCGTAGTACTTGCCGGCCTCGGCCGCGTCCCGGACCCAGTCCCACTCGCCGCTCGCCGCAGGCGTCGGATAAGTCCGGATCTGCTCGGCGATGCGCCGGCTGTCGTCGAGCCCGTCCCAAATGAGCTGTTCCAGCTCGCGGGTCCGCCGGCCGGCATCCCGGACGTAGATCCGGTAGCCGAAGTACGCCGCCGCGACCGCCCGGTGCAGCCTCGCGGTCAGCAGCGTCCGCTCGAAGTAGGCGCTGAGCTGCTGGAAGTGTTCGGGCGACAGGTCGCGCCTGGCCCTGGTGATGGCGCGCAGCGCACTCTCGGCCACCCGCACTCCGTGGTCCTTCTCCGTGAGGACATGTCGCAGGTACGCGGGCGTCATCTGGTCACCGGGGGTCACCCATCCCCTGTCCAACACGTACTGCGCCTCCCTGGCCAGCGTGGGATCGGCCTTGCAGGCGGCCGGGGACAGATGGTTGACCACGTCGGTCCAGAAGTGGAAGCGCTTGTTCACGCCATGGCGGACGTAGGTGACCGGCGGCTCGATCCACTTGCCGGACACGCTGCGGTGATAGCTCGAACAGTACGGCTCGTAGTCCAGCCGGGAGTGGTTCGCGGTATTGGTGCCCAGGCTGTAGAGCACCGAGGTGACGATCTCGTATGACTTCGACAGCGCCGAGGCGACCTCACGTGAGGCCGGCTTCCCGTACGTCTTCTCCGCGAACTCCCGGTAGATCGTCTCCACGCTCACCCCGCGGTCCTCCGTGGCCCGGGCGAGCGCGTACAGGTTGATCTCAGTGGGCGTGCCGATGATGCGCGACTCGCCGTAGCGGTCGGTCCTGGCCACGTAGCCGATCACGTTCGGCAGCGTCTGGTAGTGGCGCAGCCGCCTGACGTGCTCCTCCGGCCACCCGTTCGCGATCTTCCCCTGACCGTTGTACTCGCCCGCGGTGTCGTACTCGACGAGCACCGGACGGTTGATCCGCGCGATCGTGGCGTCGTTCGGGTGGGTGAGGAAGAAGTCGTGCGGCGTGGCCTTGGCCATCACCTTGACCTCCGGGTTGCGCACCAGGGCGATCGCGCCGATCGTGCGCTCCATCTCCTCGGGGAAATAACCGAACGTGCGCAGGTAGAGCCCGAGCCCTCGTTCGTTGACGATGACCTCGGCGACCTGGTCGACCAGGTAGGCCAGCTTCTGCTCGGCCGTGGTGAGCTTCGCCGAGTGCTGCCGCTCCACCCGCGCGCCGGTCTCGATGAAGGTCAGCACCACCGAGTCGATGTCCGGCACCAGGTCCAGCAGCTCCTGGTAATCCTGCTTGAACCACTGCCAGAAAGCCGGATCGTCCAGGTTGATCGTGCCGCCGGGCCCGGTGCGGAACTCGGCCGGGTAGTAGTCCAGGTCGTAGAGCGAGTGGTCCCAGATCGCCACCTCGGCGATCCCGGCGTCGTGCGCGGCCCTGGTGAGCCGGTTGGCCTGCGCCTGCTTGGCGGGCTCGCGCACCTCGCGCAGGTCGTGCACGATCTCGTGGCTCAGCTGCAGGTGGTTGATCTTGTACGGCTTGGCGGCGTCGATGACGGCGTCGGCCCCGGCCTCGCTGTCGGACAGGATCGTCCACCCGCGCACCCGCTGTCCGGCCTCGGCTCGCGCGGGCACCGCCACCCCGGCCGTCACCAGCAGGATCAGGACGGCGAGGAGGTGCCTCATTGCTCCACCCCGTTCACGAACACCTTGCGCATGCTCAGCCGACCGGTGAACGCGATCTTGTCCGGGCCGGTGACGTTCGTGAACGCGCACTTCTCCAGGCGCACCCCGACCAGGTGGTCGGTCTCCAGACCGACGAGGTTGAGCACGGCGTCGGCGCCGTCCAGCCTGGTCCGCTCCATCCGGATGTCGCGCACCGACACCGGCTCGGCGCCTCCCTCATTGCTGTTGTAGGCCATGTTGACGAAGATCACCTCGCGGTCCACGTTCCGGCCGGTGAAGTCGCGCACATGGACGCCCTCGATGAAGGCGCCGCGCTTCTTGCTGGCCTTGATGTAAACGGGGTACTTCACCGGGTAGTTGCCGGGGAAGTCCGGCGAGTTGATCACGCACCGCTCGGCGAAGACGTCGCGGACGCCGCCCGACATCTCACTGCCGACCGTGATGCCGCCCCAGCGGCCGGAGAAGAAGCAGTCCTGGACGACGATGTTCTCGCTGGGCACGCCCACCCTGCGGCCGTCGGCGTCGCGTCCCGACTTGACCGCCACGCAGTCGTCGTTCGTGTTGAACCGGCAGTCGTGGATGTGCACGTATGAGGACGACTCCGGGTCGCAGCCGTCGGTGTTGTAGAGCGTGCTGACGACGGTGATGCCCCGGACGGTGACGTTCGTGCAAAGGACCGGGTTGACGGTCCACATGGGCGGCTCGAGGATCGTGACGTCGCTGACCAGGATGTTCTGACATTTCACGAACTGGACCATGGCGGGGCGCAGGTAGTGGCCCGCCCCGAACACCCGCTGCTCGACCGGCACGCCGTCGTCGCCCATCTTGCGCAGCGCCCGCTGGTCGCCGCCCTGAGGACCGCCGTTGGCGTACCAGCTCTCCCACGGGCCCTGCCTGGCCTGGCCGTCGAGCGTGCCCTTGCCCGTGACCGCGATGTTGCGCTGTCCATGGGCGTAGACGAAGGGGCTGTAGTTGTAGCACTCCGTGCCCTCCCACCGGGTGAAGACCACCGGCAGGTACGCGTCCGGATCGGTGCTGAAGGCGATCACGGCGCCCTCGGACACGTGCAACTCGACGTCGCTCAGCAGGTGGACGGCACCGGTGAGGAAGCGTCCTGGCGGCACCACGACCCGGCCGCCGCCCCCGCGATGGCACTCGGCGATCGCCGCCTTGAACGACGCCGTGCAGTCGGTGGTGCCGTCGCCCACGGCGCCGAAGGCGGTGACGTCCCACTTCCGGCTGGGGAAACGGGGAGGTCGGATCTTACGCAGGATGTCCGGCACCCTGTGCCATGGATCAGAGGATCGGGACTCGGCCGACACCGGGCCGGTTCCGGTGGCGAGCGTGGCCGCGGCGAGGGCTCCACCAGCCTTGAGCAGAGAGCGTCGAGATGGCATGGTCACCACCGGGGGTCGTGGAGACGTCGGATCTCTGGAGCGTAGATGCCGCCATCCCCGAATTCAAATCTTGACGAAGTTAATTTCGGGGCACAGGCTGGCCTCCCGGAACCCGCGGGTATACGATCCCGGAAATACATCCGATGTATGTGGCCTGCAGGAGGCTCTACATGCCGACCGCTGCCGTGATCCGACTGAGCGCCTTATTGCTCCTGGCCCTCTGCCTGCCCGCCCTCCCGGCCCTGCCCGCGCAGGCCGCACATGCCGCGGGAAGCTGGAAGATCTCAGGCTTCCCCGGCGGCCCCGCGGCGGAGCTCGTCCTCGATCCCGGAAACGGCTCGCTCACGCTCGCGGTGAGCCGTCGCGGCGCCCAGGTGCTGGCCGCGAGCCCGCTCGGCATCGTCACGGAACGGGCCGACCTGTCACAGGGACTGCGCTTCTCGCAGCGCCGCGATCGGGTGGTGACCGAGCGCTACGCCACCGCGGCGGGCAAGCGCCTGGAGCGGCACTCCGTGATGCGGGAGACCACTCTCTCCTTCGCGAACGCCGCGGGTGCCCGCCTGGAGCTGGTCGTCAGGGTCGCGAAGGACGGCGTGGCCTACCGCTACCGGCTGCCCGAGGACCACGGCGCCGTGCTGCGCGAGGCGTCCGCGTTCATTGTGGAGCAGGACGCCCCGGCCTGGCTGGCGCGTCACCGCCGCGACTATGAGAACCCGTTCTCGCCGTACACGGCCGCGAGCGCGCCCGCGGCCGATTTCATGGTGCCCGCGCTGTTCGAGACAGGCGGCGGCCACCTCCTGGTCACCGAGTCCGACCTGGACGGCCGCTACTCGGGCCCCAGGCTGGCGCACGAGCCGGGCACCGGCACCTACCGCCTGCTGCTGTGGGACGAGCGGGTCCAGGTTTCCGGCCCGCTGACCACGCCGTGGCGGGTGATGATCGCGGGAGACCTCGCCACGGTCACCGAGTCGACGTTCGTGGACGATCTCGCCCAGGACTCCAAGGTCCGCGACACCTCCTGGATCGAGCCCGGGCCGGTGCTGTGGACCTGGCTCGCGGGCGGCAGGGAGGCGGGGCAGAGCCTGGACAGGCAGAAGGAGTTCGTGGACTACGCCGCCGCCCGCGGCTGGCCGTACGTGAAAGTGGACGCCGGGTGGTACTTCCTGAAGGACCAGTGGGACGTCACCCACCCCGACTGGCCGGCCACGAGCTGGATCCCCCAGCTCGTCGAATACGCGCGCAGCAAGGGCGTCGAGATCATGGTCTGGGTCCACTTCCGCGAGCTGGACACGGCCGAGGAGCGCGCCCTGTGGCTGCCGACCCTGCACCGGTGGGGCGTGCGCGGCGTCAAGATCGACTTCATGGACGCGGAGTCGCAGGAGCGGCTGCGCTGGTACGACGAGATCCTCCCCGCCACCGCCGAGAACCGGCTGATGGTCAACTTCCACGGCTCGACCATCCCCAAGGGCGTCCAGCGCACCTGGCCGCACGTGCTGACCATGGAGGGCGTGCACGGCGGCGAGAAGCGCACCCTCACCACGCAGCACCTGACCACCCTGCCCTTCACCAGGAACGTCGTCGGCTCCATGGACTACACGCCGATGGCCTTCCACCGGGAGAGCCGGCCCACCTCCGACGCGCACGAGCTGGGCCTGGCGGTGACGTACGAGTCCGGTCTGCAGGACCTGGCGGGCACCGTCGAGTCCTACCGGGCCAGACCGGAGGCGGAGCGCTTCCTCGAACAGGTGCCGGCCGCCTGGGACGAGACGCGGCTGCTGTCCGGGCGTCCGGGCGATCACGTGGTGCTGGCCAGGCGCGCCGGCGACCGGTGGTTCGTGGGCGCCGGGGTGTCCGGCGCGGCGCGCACGCTCGACGTCCCGCTGACCATGCTGCGGGGCCGGTGGCTGGTCGAGGTGGTACGCGACGGCCCGAACGGGCTGGTACGCGAAGGCCACCTGGTCGACGGGCCCCGCGATCGCCTCTCCGTGCCGGTGCCGGCCGAGGGCGGTTACGCGGCGATCGCCTGCCGCCGGCGACCGGGGATCACGACGTGCGACCGCTAGGCCTCCGGCCCGACCACACCTCCGATGTATAGGTGCGACCGAATGAACCGACGCTTACTGGCAGGCTCCATCATCATGCTCCTCGGCGCGGCGCTGGCCGTGGTCCCCGATCTTCCCCACCTCCCCGCCGCCGCCGCGCAGGCGGGCGAGCCGTACACGCTGTGGTACGACGAGCCGGCGCCCGACACGAACCAGGGCTGGGAGACCCGGTCCCTGCCGGTCGGCAACGGCGCCATGGGCGCCACCGTGTTCGGCGGTGTCGCGGCCGAACGGCTGCAGTTCAACGACAAGACCCTGTGGACCGGCGGCCCCGGGGTGCCCGACTACACCTTCGGCAACTGGGACGCCCCCCGGCCCGGCGCTCTGGAGGGTGTCAGGGAGCGGATCTGGAAGGAGGGCGGCATCCCGGCCGCGGACGTCCTGGCCGCCCTGGGGCTGAAGTCCGACACGCCGCGCCACCGCAGATTCGGCGCGTACCAGAGCTTCGGCGACGTGCGCCTCACCTTCCCCGGCCTGCCGGAACAGCCCACCGGCTACCGCAGGGAGCTGGACGTCTCGCGCGGCGTGGCCAAGGTGTCCTTCAGAGCCGGGGACGTGCGCCACACCCGCGAGTACTTCGCCTCCGCGCCCGCGGGCGTGATCGTGGCCAGGCTCGCCGCCGACCGCCCCGGCGGCGTCGGCTTCACCGCCCGGATCGCCGTGCCGGCCAACCGCTCGGCCACCGCCACCGCCGCGGGCGGCCGGCTCACCGTCAAGGGCAACCTCTCGAGCAACGGCATGGCGTACGAGGCCCAGCTCCAGATCCTCAACCAGGGCGGCACCAGGACGGACAACCCCGACGGGACCGTCACGGTGTCCGGCGCCGACTCGGCCGTGCTCATCCTCGGCACCGGCACCGACTACGCGGACGACTACCCCACGTACAAGGGCGAGGACCCGCACGCCCGGCTCACCGCCCGCGTCGACGCGGCCGCCGCCAAGGGACACGCGAAGCTGCTGGCCGCGCACCAGGCCGACCACCGCAAGCTGTTCGGCCGGGTCAGGCTGGACCTCGGCGGCGTCATGCCCGCGGTCCCCACCGACGATCTGCTCGCCGCGTACGGCACTGGCGACTCGAGCGCCGACCGCGCCCTGGAGCAGCTCTTCTACCAGTACGGACGCTACCTGCTGATCGCCTCCTCCCGCCCGGGGTCACTGCCCGCCAACCTCCAGGGCGTCTGGAACGTCCTGGAGGCCCCGCCCTGGCAGTCGGACTACCACCTCAACATCAACCTGCAGATGAACTACTGGCCGGCCGAGCAGACCAACCTGGCCGAGCTGGCCGAGCCTCTTCACACCTACGTCGACCGGCTGCGCGAGCCCGGCAGGGTCACCGCCAGGCAGATGTACGACGCCGGCGGCTGGGTCGCCCATCACGCCTCGAACATCTTCGGCCAGACCGGGGCCTGGGACCATCCCGCCTACTTCTTCCCCGAGTCGGGCGCCTGGCTGGCCGGCCAGCTCTACGACCACTACCGCTTCACCCTCGACAAGGGCTTCCTGAAGCGGACCGCGTACCCGGTCATGAAGGAGACCGCGCGGTTCTGGCTCGACTTCCTGCAGAGCGACCCTCGTGACGGCAAGCTCGTCGCCGTGCCCAGCCGCTCGCCCGAACTCGGGCCGGCCACCGCGGGCGCGTCGATGTCCCAGCAGATCCTCTGGCACCTGTTCACCGACCTGCACGAGGCCGCCGCGCTGCTCGGCGACCGGAAGGAGGCCGCCACGGCGGCGGCGGTCCTGGACCGGCTCGACCCGGGGCTGCGCGTCGGCAAGTGGGGTCAGCTCCAGGAGTGGAAGGAGGACATCGACGACCCCGCCGAGACCCACCGGCACGTCTCCCACCTGTTCTCCGTGCATCCCGGGCGGCAGATCTCGCCGCGCACCACGCCGGAGCTGGCCGAGGCGGCCAAGGTGTCGCTCAACGCCCGCACCGACGTCGGCACCGGCTGGAGCAAGGCCTGGAAAATCAACTTCTGGGCCCGGCTGCTCGACGGCGACCGCGCGCACAAGCTGCTGGCCGACCAGCTCAAGACCAGCACGCTGGCCAACCTCTGGGACACGCATCCGCCGTTCCAGATCGACGGCAACTTCGGCGCCACGTCGGGCATGACCGAGCTGCTGCTGCAGAGCCACCTCGGCACGATCGACCTGCTGCCCGCCCTGCCCGCCGCCTGGGCGGACGGCAGGGTGGCAGGTGTGCGCGCCCGCGGCGCCTGCACGCTCGACCTGGCGTGGCGGTCCGGGCGGCTGTCCGAGGTGGGGCTGACCGCGGACGAGGGCGGCACGGTCAGGTTGCGCAACGACACCTTCCGCGACGGGGCCCGCGTCATCGACGGCCGCGGCCGTCCCGTCGCCCACCGCGTCGACGGCGACACCCTGACGTTCTCCGCCAAGGCGGGTGAGCGCTACCGGATCACCTGACACCCCCCGCCGGGCGGGGCACCACCCCCGCCCGGCCGCGTCCGCGGGCGGCTCCGGGCACTCCCGCACGGCACCCGTCACGGGCCACGGAGCGCCGCCCTGGAGCTGGGCCGGGTGCCGCCTGCCTGCGATCTGCTCGGGATCGTCGCTGGAGAAGGAGGTGTGAGGACAGGAGCCTTGCCGGTTGACGTCCTCATGGACCGGGACCGGTTCAACGGCAGGCGCAGATCAGGTGTTCGACGCGCGGGTCTGGTCGTTGTCTCCGGCCGGTTCAGTCTGGTCGAGGGTTGAGGCCCAGCTGGCGAGGAGGGTGAGCGCGTCGTGGGCCGCGGTGCCGGGCTCGGCGCTGAAGGCGGTGAGGGTCAGGCCGGGGTCGGCGGGCAGGGGCATGGCTTCGAAAGGGAGGCTGAGGTGGCCGACGACCGGGTGGTGGAAGTTCTTGACGCCGGTGTGGTGCAGGCGGACGTTGTGCGCGGCCCACAGGGTGCGGAATTCTTCGCTGCGGGTGGCGAGCTCGCCGACCAGGTCGGTCAGGGCGCGGTCGTAGGGGTCGCGGCCGGCTTCGGTGCGCAGCAGGGCCACGGTGGTGTGAGCGGATTCGTCCCAGTCGGGGTAGAAGTCGTGGGCCCGGGGGTTGAGGAAGCGGAAGCGGGCGAGGTTGACGGGCCGGACCGGGTCGTCGAAGACCGGCGCGTACAGTGCCCGGCCGAGCCGGTTGGCGGCGATGATGTCCAGGCGTCCGTTGCGGACGTAGGCGGCAGCGTCGGTCATCGAGTCCAGCAGGAGCTGGATGCCGGGCCGGATCTGCTGCTGGGCGGGGCGGCGGCGGGTGCGGGGGCCGGCGTTGGCGGTTCTGGCCAGGTCGAACAGGTGGGCGCGTTCGGCTTCGTCCAGCTTCAGCGCGCGGGCCAGGGATTCCAGGACGCTTTCTGAGACGCCGCTGAGGTTGCCTCGTTCCAGGCGGGCGTAGTACTCGGCGCTGACGCCGGCGAGCATGGCGACCTCTTCGCGGCGCAGCCCGGGCACCCGCCGGTGACCGCCGTAGGCGGGCAGCACGGCCTGCTGCGGGGTGATCTTGGCTCGCCGCGAGATCAGGAACTCGCGAACCTCACTGCGGTTGTCCATGTCCTCCCAGGGTAGGCCCGGTTTTGGTGCCGTGGGGTGTTCTGTCAGTACATGGAACAGCAGGACCTGTCTGGCTTGTCTCATCAGCGGTTTGCTGGCTGGTGCCGGGGTTGTGCGTGCCGCCCGCCGCCTCCCCGAGCCCACGACAAGCACGGGGAAAGGCAGAGACGATGACGCAGAACACGAGGGGTCCGAAGCCCGCGGGCGACCGGAGCGGGCTCGGCGACTTCGCGCCGAAGCTGGCCGAGCTGACGGAAACGGTGCTGTTCGGGGACGTGTGGGAGCGGCCAGAGCTGTCAGCCCGCGACCGCAGCTTGGTCACCGTCACCAGTCTGGCCGCGCTGTACCGCACCGAGCAGCTGGACTTCCACCTGCGCAAGGCGCTGGAGAACGGGCTGAGCAAGGACGAACTGGTCGAGGCCCTCACCCATCTGGCCTTCTACGCCGGCTGGCCTGCCGCGATGAGCGCGGTCGCCCGGCTGAAGACCATCGTCGAGGAAACAAGGACTGCTTGACGTCAGCAGCTCCACCCCGACGGGCCACGAGTACGCCGGCGACGGCGATTGACCAACGAAGGAGATGACTGTGGACAAGCGAACTCTCGGGCGTGGCCTCGAGGTCTCGGCGATCGGTCTCGGCTGCATGGGCATGAGCCAGAGCTACGGTCCCAACCCGGGCAGCCGGCAGGAGATGATCACGCTGATCCGGGCGGCGGTGGAGCGGGGCGTCACGTTCTTCGACACCGCCGAGGTCTACGGGCCGTTCCTCAACGAGCAACTGGTCGGCGAAGCCCTCGCCCCCGTCCGCGATCAGGTCGTGATCGCCACCAAGTTCGGATTCGCCTTCGACGCCGACGGCCGCCAGAGCGGGCTGTCCAGCCGGCCCGAGCACATCCGGAAGGCCGTCGACGGCTCGCTCCAGCGGCTCGGCGTCGACGTGATCGACCTGTACTACCAGCACCGCGTCGACCCGCAGGTGCCGATCGAGGACGTCGCCGGAGCCGTCAAAGAGCTCATCCAGCAAGGCAAGGTCCGGCACTTCGGCATGTCCGAGGCGGCCGCTGCCACCATCCGCCGCGCTCACGCCGTCCAGCCCGTGACCGCCGTGCAGAGCGAGTACTCCCTGTGGTGGCGCAAGCCCGAGCAGGAGGTTTTGCCTGCCCTGACCGAACTCGGCATCGGCTTCGTCCCCTACAGCCCGCTCGGCAAGGGATTCCTCACCGGCACCGTCGACGCAGCCACCAGCTTCGACAGCGCCGACATCCGCACGAGCATCCCGCGCTTCACCCCCGAGGCGAGGAAGGCCAACCAGGCACTGGTCGACCTCCTGGCCGCCATCGCCCGGCGCAAGGGCGCCACCCCCGCCCAGATCGCCCTGGCCTGGCTGCTGGCCCAGCACCCGTGGATCGTGCCCATCCCCGGCACCCGCCGGCTGGAACGACTGGAGGAGAACATCGCCGCCGCCCACGTCACGCTCACCACCGACGACCTCGCACACATCGACAGCGCCGCCGCCGAGATCGACATCCAGGGCGGCCGCTACCCCGAACACCTCGAACGCATGACCGGCCTGTGACCTGTCGCCGGCGCCGCAACACCAGCAGGAAGGACATTCGTCATGGCTTCATGGACCAGGGACGAGCTCGCCCGTATCGGCACCGCGGACGAGCTGCGGATCGCGCCCGTCCGCGACGACGGCACGCCGCGCACACCCGTGCCCATCTGGGTCGTCCGTGACGGCGACGACCTCTACATCCGCTCCTACCGAGGCAGCGACGGCGCCTGGTACCGGGCCGCCCGAGCCGGCCACCACGCCCGCATCACCGCCGGCGGCGTCGACAAGGACGTCGCCCTGGCCGAGGAGAACGATCCCGGCATCAACGACCGGATCGACGCGGCCTACCGCACCAAGTACGGCCGCTACGGCGGCACCTACGTCACTCCCATGGTCGCCGCCCAGGCCCGAGCCACCACGCTCAAGCTCGTACCGCGCCCGTGAAGGGGGACACCGTCGTTCAACGCGCTCCTAAAGGCCTCTGCGCAATGCCCATTCGACGCCCGGGCAGCGATCCATGACGACGTCGAGGCCGGCGTCCGAAGCACGCTGAGCCGCGGCCTCGTCGATGACGCCGAGCGAGAGCCAGACCGCCCCGGCACCGATCGCGATCGCTTCGTCAACCGCCTGCCCCGCGAGCTCGGAACGCCGGTAGACGGCGACCACGTCCACCTTCTCCGGGACCTCGGCAAGCGACGAGTATCCGGTCTCGCCCAGCACGGTCTCGGCGGCAGGATGAACGGGGATGATCCGCTTGCCTCGCGCCTGGAGCAGCCGCGCCTGATCGTAGACCGTACGCTCCGGGTTGTCGCTCAGCCCGACGAAGGCCCAGGTTTGTGCCTCGTGAAGCAGCCGCTTGATGACATCGTCGTCCGCGAAACGCTTTTCCATGCCGGCGGCAACACAGCCGGCGCGCCGGAACTTCCGCGGCCGCGCCAACCGTCTCGTCATCGGATGGCGAAAAGGATCACACCATGGCCAGGTAGGCAGCGAGTTCGTCGGCCGATGAAGTGGAGATCCCAACGTACCCGTCCGGCCGGACGAGCGTGTGCCGCTCGCCGCCGTACGGCTCGGCCGGCTTGTAGGCGCGCACCTCGGGCCCACCCGCGACGCGAGGGGCGGGGTCGGGCGACAGCAGCGTGAAGTGCGGGCCCCGCAGCAGGTCGAACATGCGTGCCCACGTCCCGTCGGCCAGCCGGAGCCGGCCGTCAGGCACCCGCTCGCCACCGCACCGGGCCAGCGAGCCGCCCCGGTAGCTCAGTGAGAGCTGGTAGGTCTCCTCGTCACGCTTGTAGGACTTCTTGTCGTGCAGGTCCGCGCTCAGGCCGAGTACCCGGGCGGCGACGGGCCTGCGCTCCTCCTCGTACGTGTCCAGCAGCGCTTCCGGTGCGCCTGCGAGCACCCGCGCAAGCTTCCAGCCCAGGTTGTAGGCGTCCTGCACGCCGGTGTTGAGCCCCTGCCCGCCCTCTGGCGGGTGCACGTGGACGGCGTCCCCGGCCAGAAAGACGCGGCCGGAGCGGTAACGGTCGGCGAGGCGGATGTTGACCCGGTAGAGAGAGGACCACAACAGTTCGGTCAGGCGCACCCCGCGCCGCATCGACCGTTCCGCGACGATCTCCTGATACCAGGACAGCGTCTGCTCCGGCACGACGCCCGGCTTCAGCGAGGCGAGCAGCTGGAAGGTGTCGGTGCCGGCCATGGGGTACAGCGCCACCATCCCTTTGCCCGGCCGCACCCAGACGTGGATGTGGTCCCGGCCGAGCCCCTCGACCCGCACGTCGCCCAGAGCCATCCGCTCCTCCTCGCGCGTCTCGCCGGTGAAGCCGATGCCGAGGGCCTTGCGCACCGGGCTCCTGCCGCCGTCCGCCGCCACCAGGTAACGCACCCGCAGGATCTCCCCCGTGCCCAGCCTGGCGGTCACCCGGTACGCGTCCTGCTCGAAACCGATCAGCGCGGCGCCTTGCTCCACCTTCCCACCCAGTTCGGCCAGACGCTCGCGCAGCACCGACTCGGTCCGCCACTGCGGGTGCATCATCACCATCGGGTACGGCACCGCGTCCGTGGCCGGGGTGCGCTTGTGCATGCGGGCCTGCCACACGGGCACCCTGCCCATCCAGACCCGCAGCGGCGGGTAGGGCGTCGCGCCCGCCAGGACCTGGCCTATCACCCCGAGGTCGTCGAAGACCTCCTGCGTACGGGGCTGCAGCCCCTTGCCCTTGGAGCCGCCGGCAGGCACAGCCGCCTGGTCCACGATGCGGCAGGCGACGCCCCGGCGGGCCAGATCCACGGCGAGGGTGAGCCCGGTCGGGCCGGCACCGACGATGAGTACATCTGTCTTCTCGTTCATGGCACGACCGTGCCAGGCCGCGCTGCCGGATCGCTGTCAGCTTCTGCCGGGCGCTGTCATCCCGACAGATGAATCGACGTTGAGCAGCGGCCCTCCGGCGTAGAGCCGGACGAGCAGTTCCCCGAGCTCGCGGCCATCCACGTCCACGCCGCTCATCTACCACCTCAGTGGATCATCAGGTTGACGGATGTGGAGTGAGAAGGTACGAGGGCCGCGTACCCTCTCGCGAGAGCGCTCGTACGGTCCTGCTCGCCCTCGGCATCCGGTCCGTCGCCCTGGCCGGCGATGTCGAGGCTGGCATCCCGCCCGGCTTCGTCGAAGGCGCAAGGCGGCTGCCCGTCGTCGTCAAGGCGGGCGGCTTCAGGGACCCCGACACGCTCGTACGCCTGTATGACCTGCTGACCACGACCTCGGAGAGGCTGCCACGACCCCATAGCGATGTCGCGGGTCTGGACGTGCCCATCCGGATGCTGACGTCACCCGAGGACCTGCGTCCCGCTCCGGCGTCGCGCAGGTGCTCCGGGTGACGGCGCTGCCGGAGGACCTGTCCTGGGGACGGGTAGGACTGGTCGCAGGACTCGGCGATGCTGCGCGGCAGGGAGGAGCCTCTCACCGCCGTAGAAGATCTTGCGGTTCTTGGACACGTACGACACGTCTGCATGCCGGGTGACGGGCCCGGTGGCCCGTGTTGCCAGCCATGCCGCCCACGGCCCTCACTCCGCGCCCACTTAAAAGTGATCGATCACGTCATGTGTATTGACCCAAAGGTGAACGTTCACTAGCCTCGACGCAATCGCGTCGCCACAGGTTTGCGAGCCGCCTTCCCGCAGCTCAACCGCACCGGCACGCGCATGCTGCCGCTACTTCTCCGCACCCCCGACGCCTCCAAGTCCAGGAGTTGGACCATGAGCCAAATCAGCCGACGCCACTTGCTGCGCACCGCCGCGGCCGCCGCCGGCGGCGTGATGCTCGCCGCATGCACCAGCGGTACCTCTGACAAGCCCGCCGCGACGTCCCCGAGCGGGGGTTCTGACAAGAAGGGCGACGTGACCGAGGCGCTGAAGCGGCCGGCGAAGATCCAGGAGTCGCCTGCACTGACGGGCAAGGGTCTGCCGCCCGTCGAGCAGCGCATCCCCACAAACCCCTACGTCATCCCGCACCGCTGGACGGGTGAGGGGCGGTACGGAGGGAAGCTGAAGATGCTCGCCTTCGGCTCCACAGGCGCTGCCAACGCCAACTCGATCGCAGAATTCTGCTACGGCAACTCGCCCCTGCGCTTCCTCAACGACGGCCTGGACGTCGGCCCCGGTCTCGCCGACAAGTGGAGCGCCAACGACGACGCGTCCGAGTGGACCGTCCACTTCCGCGAGGGCCTCAAGTGGTCCGACGGCGAACCCTTCACCGTGGACGACATCCTGTTCTGGTGGGAGGACATGGTCCTGCCCGGCCACAACGCGCAGACGCCACCGCCGTCGAACATCTCCGGCAAGGGCACCCCGGTGAAGATGACCAAGGCGGACGACCATACGCTGAAGTTCACCTGGGACACCCCGCAGCCGCTCTTCCCCGAGCAACTGGCCACCTATGTCAACGGAGGCCTGGGCAGGAACGGCCCGACCTGGGTGCTGCCGAAGCACTACCTGAAGCAGTACCACCCCAAGTACAACAAGAAGGTCCCCAAGGACTGGGACACCCCGGGCGGCCTGTGGGAGCAGAAGGCCGACTGGAAGCGCAACCCCGACTGTCCCACGCTCACCGGCTACCGGTGCAAGTCCTTCGACAACAACACCGGCATCGTCCTCGAGCGCAACCCGTACTACTGGGTCGTCAACACCAACGGCGACCAGCTGCCCTACATCGACGAGATCAGCTTCTCGATGCAGACCAACGCCGAGGCGCTCAAGCTCAAGATCCAGCAGGGTGCGGTCGACTACTGCCAGGGCCTCTTCAATCAGGTCAGCCTCGCCGACGTGTCCACGCTCTCCCGCAACAAGGACAGGGGCCACTACGACATCCTGCTGTGGAACACCGGGGACGGCACCGGCTCGATCTTCTTCTTCAACTACGACTACATCGCCAAGGACGAGAAGTACGGCAAGCTGATCCGCGACAAACGCTTCCGCCAGGCCGTCTCGCTCGGCTGGGACCGCAAGGCCACCCGCAAGAGCCTGTACTTCGACCAGGGTGAGCTCACCACCGGGACCATCGGGCCCGGCACGGCCGAGTTCCATGCGGAGCCGGACGGCCCGAAGCTGTACCAGCAGTGGCGCGACTCCTACCTCGGCCCCGACCCCGCGAAGGCCAAGGCGCTGCTGGCGGAGATCGGTCTGAAGGACACCGACGGCGACGGCTACGTGGAGTTCCCCGACGGCGCGCCCCTGACGATCCAGGTCCCCTACTCCGCCGACATCTCCAAGCCGGAGGCCGACAAGGACGAGCAGCTCGTCGCCGACATGAAGAAGATCGGGCTGCACATGAAGCGCGTCCCGATGTCGCCGGCCGCCTTCGGCGAGCAGTGGACGGCAGGGCAGCTGATGTCCCACACCAACTGGGGCAACGCCAACGGCACCTCGATCATGGTGGTCCCGAACTGGCTGGTCCCGGTGAACACCCAGTACTGGGCCCCGCTGGAGGCCGCCTGGTACGCCAACAGCGCGAGCGGCAAGAACAAGGAGGAGCTGGACCTCGCGCCGATCAAGCGGCATCCCCCGCGGATGGCGCCCGAGCCAGGCGACCCTGTCGAGAAGCTCACCAGTCTGTACAAACAGGCCAAGACCGAAGCAGATCCAGTCAAGCGCAACCAGCTGGTCTGGCAGATGTTCAAGATCCACATTGAGGACGGGCCGTTCTTCATGGGCTCCACGGCCAACTTCCCCGAAGTGATCGTCAAGAACCGGGACCTCGCCAACGTCCCCGATCAGAAGAACCTCGCCCTCGGCGGCATCACCGGCCCCTGGCACATCCCTGCCCCGGCCACCTACGACCCCGAGTGCTGGTACTGGACGAACCCGGAGAAGCACTCGTGAGCGCATCCAGCGCGGACGGGCCGGCCGTCATCCCCGGGAGAGCCGCATGCTGATCGTGGTCGCCCGCCGCGTCCTCTACATGATCGTGACGCTCGCCGTCGTGTCCATGCTCAGTTTCGCCATCATCGCCGCCCCGCCCGGCAGTGCTCTCTCGCAGAAGATCTCCCAGCTGCAGTCGCAGGGCGGCGAGGTGACCGAGGCGCAGATCATCGCGCTGAAGGCGCAGTACGGCGTCGACGAATCCTGGTTCACCCAGTACGCGAAGTGGATATCCGGCTTCTGGCACGGCGACTTCGGGTTCTCCTTCACTCTCAACGAACCCGTCGGTTCCCTCATCTGGAGCCGGCTCGGACTCTCTCTGCTGCTCAGCATCGGGGCCCTGCTCATCGCCTGGGGCTTGTCGATCCCACTCGGGGTCTACTCCGCCACCCACCGGCGCTCGCTGCCCGACAGCGTCATCACGGTGATCCAGTTCATCGGGGTCGCCATCCCGGAATTCCTGTTCGCGCTGGTGGTCATGACGCTCGCCGCCAACCACCTCGGCGCGGACGTCGGCGGGCTCTTCTCCAGCCAGTACGAGAACGCCCCGTGGAGCTGGGCCAAGTTCACCGATCTGCTCGAACATCTCTGGGTCCCGCTGGTGGTGATCGCGGCCGGCTCGACCGCCTGGCTGACCCGCGTCGTGCGCGCCAATCTGCTCGACGTTCTCAACAACCAGTATGTGCAGACCGCGCGGGCCAAGGGGGTGTCCGAGCGCAAGGTGATCTGGAAGCACGCGGTGCGCAACTCGCTGCACCCGCTGGTGATGACCTTCGGTACCACCTTCCCCGTGCTGATCTCCGGCGAGGCGATCGTGTCGATCGTCCTCAATCTGCCGACCATCGGGCCGCTGCTGGTCAACTCCCTGCTCAACAAGGACATGTACGTCGCGGGCACCATCTTGCTCATGCTCTCGGCCCTGCTGGTGATCGGCAATTTCGTCGCCGACCTCCTGCTCACCGTGATCGACCCCCGCATCCGGCTCGGAGAGTGATCGGAGATGACGACCACACCACCGGCTCCCGTCAAGGAGCCGACCGCCCCCTCCGCGCCCGCCAAGGCCGGCAACGGGACGGCCACGCTGCCGCAGTGGCGGCTCATGCTGCGCCGCTTCCTCAAGAGCCGCCTCGCGGTGGCCGGTTCGGTCGTGCTCGCGGTGCTCTACGCGTGCGCGATCCTGGCCCCCTTCCTCTCCCCCAATCCCTACGACCGGCAGGACGCCGACCTGAAGAACGCACCCCCGACGGCCGTCATCTGGTCCGGCGGACCGGCGATCTGCAGCCGCGAACAGCAGCTCGACACCGCGACCTTCACCTACGAGTACCGCAGTGACTGCAGCAGGCCCGTACCGCTGCGGTTCTTCGGCAAGGGGCACGAGTACAAGCTGTTCGGCCTGATCCCGACCGACCGGCACCTGGTGACGGTGGACAAGCCGCACACGCTGCTGCTCTGGGGCGCCGACAGCGCCGGCCGGGACGTGTTCGCCCGCTCCATGGAGGGCGCGCGGGTGTCGCTCACCATCGGCCTGCTCGGCGTGGCCGTCGGCACCTTCCTCGGCGCGACGATCGGCACGATCTCGGGGTACTTCCGTGGCGCCGTCGACACGCTGCTGCAGCGGTTCATCGAACTGTTGATGTCGCTGCCGACACTGCCGCTGTGGCTGGCGCTGGCCGCGATCCTCCCCCAGGACATGTCTGTCACCAGCCGTTACTTCCTGATCACCCTCATCCTGTCACTGGTCGGCTGGGCGGGCCTCGCGCGGCAGATCCGCGGCAAGGTGATGTCGTACGCGGCCAGCGACTATGTCGCCGCCGCCCGGATCGCCGGCTCCTCCAGCGCCCGCATCGTCTTCAGGCACCTGATACCGAACGCCTCCAGCCACATCGTCGCCACGGCGATGCTGGCGGTGCCGGCCACGATCATCGCCGAGACGTCGCTGTCGTTCCTCGGCGTCGGCATGCTGCCGCCCGCCGTGAGCTGGGGTGTCCTGCTATCCGACGCGCAGAACGTCGCAACCGTGCAGCAGTACCCATGGCTGCTGATCCCGGCGGCCCTGGTGGTGCTCGCGGTGACCTGCTTCCAGTTGATCGGCGACGGGCTGCGCGACGCCGTCGACCCCTACGGATGAGGGGCGCCGTGGCAACCCGCGTGAAAGGACAGACCGACCGACCCCCGACCGAGCCGGAGAACCGCACGATGAGCCAGTCATACGCGGCAGAGGAAGGAGCACCTGCTGCCGCCTCCGTGGAGGTGCCGCACAGCGCGGGAGACCCTGTGCTGTCCGTCCGTGACCTGGAGGTGGAGTTCCCCACTCCGCTGGGCGTGGTACGCGCGCTGAACGGCGTGACGTTCGACGTCCCGCGGGGCAAGGTGCTCGGGATCGTCGGCGAGTCCGGCTGCGGCAAGAGCGTGACGGCCCGGGCGATCCTGCAGATCGTCGAGAAGCCGGGGCGCATCACCGGCGGCAGCATCACGCTGCGCGGTGTCGGCGGGGAGACCGAGATCACCGGGCTCGGCCCGGACAGTGCGCGGATGCGTGCGCTGCGCGGCAGGGAGATCGCGATGATCTTCCAGGAGCCGATGAGTTCGCTCAACCCGGTGTACACCATCGGCGCCCAGATCGCCGAAGCCGTCCTCATCCATCAGACGCGCGACCGCGAGGAGGCGCACAAGCGCGCCGTGGAGATGCTGCGCCAGGTGGGCATGCCGCACCCCGAGGCGGTCGCCACGTCCTATCCGCACCAGCTCTCCGGCGGCATGCGGCAGCGCGCCATGATCGCCATGGCGCTCTCCTGCAACCCGACGATGCTCATCGCCGACGAGCCCACCACCGCGCTGGACGTCACCACCGAGGCACAGATCCTCGAACTGATCAGGGACGTGCGCGACCGGGCCGGCATGTCGATCATGTTCATCACCCACAGCATGGGCGTGGTCGCCCAGCTCTGTGACGAGGTGATCGTGATGTATCTCGGCCGGATCGTGGAGCGCGGCAGCGTCGACGACCTCTTCCACGACCCCAAGCACCCCTACACACAGGCGCTGCTCCGCTCGATACCCCGCATCGGCGGCAATCGCAAGGCGCCATTGGACGTGATCGAGGGCTCGGTGCCCGATCCGCACACCCGGGTGGCCGGCTGCCCGTTCCACCCCCGGTGCCCGGAGGCGATCCCGGGCCGCTGCGACACCGCCGTCCCGGCCCTGAGCACCGCGGGACCGGGACACACCGTGCACTGCCATCTCTACCAGGGCGACGACGAGACCGGCCGGACGGAACCGGGGGAGGACGCATGAACGAACCACTGCTCGAAGTAACCGGTCTGCGCAAGCACTTCCCCGTCCGCGGCGGCTTCCTGCGCCGCCCCATCGGGGAGATCAAGGCGGTGGACGGGGTCGATCTGACGGTCCGCCGGGGCGAGACCGTCGCCCTGGTCGGCGAGTCCGGCTGCGGCAAGTCCACGACCGGGCGCACGATCGTCCGGCTGGAAGAGCCGACCGCCGGCGAGGTCGTCTTCCACCACCCCGAACGCGGCCCCGTCCACCTGGAGTCCGCCGACGCCCGCGCTCTGCGCGCGGTCCGCCCCCACCTCCAGATGATCTTCCAGGATCCGTTCGCCTCCCTGGACTCCCGGATGACCGTCGGCAGCATCATCGCCGAACCGCTCATCATCAACAAGGCGGCGGCCGGGCAGGCGCTGAAGGACCGCGTCGCGGACCTGCTCACCCTGGTCGGCCTGCGCCCCGAACATGCGAACCGCTATCCGCACGCCTTCTCCGGCGGCCAGCGCCAGCGCATCGGCATCGCGCGGGCGATCGCCCTCAACCCGGACCTGATCGTGTGCGACGAGGCGGTCTCCGCCCTGGACGTGTCCGTGCAGGCGCAGATCCTCAACCTGCTGGAGGAGTTGCAGCGCCGGCTGGGCCTCGCCTACCTCTTCATCAGCCACGACCTGGCGGCCGTCGAGCACATCGCCGACCGGGTGGTGGTGATGTACGTGGGACGGATCGTCGAGAGCGGACCGGTCGAGCAGCTCTACACCGCGCCGAAGCACCCGTACACCGAGGCGCTGCTGGCCGCCGTACCGCAGCCCGACCCGCGGGTGCGAACCCGTCCGAAGCTGCTCACCGGCGACGTGCCGAGCCCCGCGAGCCCACCCAGCGGCTGCTACTTCCACCCGCGCTGCCCCTACGCCCAGCCGGTCTGCGCCGCGGAGACCCCGCCGGTGCGTCAGGTCGGCGAGGGCCACCGCTCGGCCTGCCACTTCGCCGGCGAGCTGCCGCTCGTGGGCGCCGCCGCGGCAGCGCCCACGTCTTGAAACCCGCCAGTTCTCCCGTCACCGGGCGTCCGACAGGAGTGCCATGACCGACGACATACCGCAGTTCACCGGCATCACCCGCTACCGCGACCCGCGCGGCCGCTTCTCGTTTCGCTACCCCTGGGACTGGTACGCCGACCGGCTCGACCAGGACCGCGAGGGGGTGATGCTCAGGCCCGACGCGGACGACCCGGACACCTACGTCGCCGCCTGGGTGAGCACGCTCCCGGCCGGCGTGACCGCCGGCGACCTGCCCGAGCTGCGCGACGGCTTCGACGCCGGCCTGGCCACGCTGCCGGAACGGGACGTTCTGGAGGCGCGCGAGGACACGGTGGGCGGGGCGGTGGAGATGGAGCGCACCGTCACCTTCCGCGAGGGGGAACACATCCGCCAGCGCTGCATCCGGGCGCTGTACGCGGGGCAGACCCAGCTGGTCTTCGTGTATCAAGGTGCGACGCGGGGAGCGTACGCGTACTGGCTTCCGATGGGGAACTACTGCTGGGCCACGCTCCAGCTCGCCGAAGAGATCTGGTACGGCGCGGATCCGGAGCTGGGCCGGGCAGTGCCCGGTACATCCCATGCGGCCACGGCGTCGGGTGCACCCGGTCACGTCGCCTGAGCCCCAGCCGGAACGCCGCCCCGCCGCGCGGCACCGTGGCGGGACACGCGGCAGCCTGCCGGCGTCAGCGCGTCCCGGCGGGTGCGGACGCGGGGCGACGGCGCGGTGGGGCCGTCGACTCGCGCCAGATGACCTGCGCCACCGGGCCGTTCCACGGTTCAAGCTCGGGCCCGCCGACCGCCTTGATCAGCCGCAGCACCGCGTTGCGCCCGGCTCCTTCCCAGGAGATGCGGACGGTAGTGAGCGACGGGGGGAGGAACCGGCACAGCTCGTTGTCGTCCCACCCGGTGACGCTCAGGTCACCGGGCACGTCCAGGCCGCGTTCACGGGCACCGCGCAGCACCCCGGAGGCGACCACGTCGTTGGCGGCGATCACGGCCGTGGGCAGCCGGTCGGGGTCCAGCTGCCGGACGGCTTCCACCCCCGACTCGCCCGACCAGTCACCCTCCGCCATCCCGACCGACTCGAGTCCGAGCCGCTCGACCGCCTCCAGGTAGGCGACCTTGCGCGCCCGCGCCGAGGCGAACTCCTGATCGCCGGCGACGTGCAGGAACCGCCGGTGGCCGAGGGCGGCGAGGCGCTCCATCAGCTCGCTGACGGGCGAGGCGTCGGTGAGCTCACCGATGCTTCGCATGCCGTCGTCGAAATCCGGGGAGACGACGACGGCCGCCCCCTTCGGCAAGGCGTCCTCGAAGCCGGCCGCCATGGGCGTCAGCGACAGCACCCCGTCCACCTGTCCGGCGTGGGCGAGTTCGAGGACTCGCTCGGTCCGGGCCGCGGTGGAGCCCTCGACGCTGACGACCTCGACCACGTGTCCCGCCTCGTGGGCCGCGGCCAGGGCACCGGAGAGCAGGCGCGCGTGGTTGAAGGTGTTGACGGGCATGACGACGGCGAGCCGGCCGGTGCGCCGGGTGCGCATGGAGCGAGCCATGAGGTTGGGGCGGTAACCGAGTTTCTCGACGGCGCCGTCGATGCGCTCGAGTGTGGCCGGGCGCAGGCCCTGACGGGACTTCAGATATCGCGACACGGTCTGGTGCGAGACGCCCGCCAGGCGTGCCACCTCTTTGATGGTGGGCCGCCTGGGCGGTGCGGAGTGTTCGGTCATGGATGGAACCCCCTGTGCTGAACGCACCCTATTGCCCTGCGGGAGAAAGTTCACTACGGTTTCCCTCCAAGCAAAAGTGAACGTTCACTATTATGCCTCTCGAGGGAGCCCGTCCATGCCGGACCCGTCCCCGTCCGCCCGCGTCGCCATCGTCGGCGCGGGCGGCATCGCCCACGCCCACGCGGGTGCCCTGACCGAACTGTCCGACCGGGCGGGCCTGGTGGCCGTCGCCGACACCGACCGCGACCGCGCCGAGGCCTTCGCCCGACGCTTCTCCGTGCCGGGCGTGTACACCGACGCGGAGGAGCTGCTCGCAGAGGAGCGCCTCGACCTGGTGCACATCTGCACCCCGCCGCACAGTCACACGCCGCTGGCCATCGCCGCCCTGCGCGCCGGGGTGCCGGTACTGGTGGAGAAGCCGACCGCGCTGAGCCTCGCCGAGCTGGACGAACTCGCCGCGGTGCAGCAGGCCACCGGCACACCCGTCCTCACCGTCTTCCAGCACCGCTTCGGCCCGGCCGCCGTCCGGCTGCGCCGGCTGGTCTCCTCCGGGGCGCTCGGCCGGCCGCTCACCGCGGTCTGCGAGACCCTCTGGTACCGCACCGACGCGTACTTCGACGTGCCCTGGCGCGGGCGCTGGGAGGTGGAGGGCGGCGGCCCGACCATGGGCCACGGCATCCACCAGTTCGACCTGTTGCTCTCCGTCCTCGGCCCGTGGAGCGAGGTCACCGCCGTGGCCGGCCGTCTCGCCCGGCCCACCGACACCGAGGACGTCTCGATGGCCCTCGCCCGGTTCGAGAACGGGGCCATGGCCAGCGTCGTCAATTCGCTGCTCGCCCCGCGCGAAACCTCACGCCTGCGCTTCGACTTCGAGCACGCCACCGTCGAGCTGGAGCACCTCTACGGCTACCAGGACAAGCACTGGCGCTTCACTCCCGCCCACGGCCACGAGCACCTGGCCGACCTGTGGCGCAGCGACGGCGCGGACGACGTCGAGAGCGGGCACCTGGTGCAGATCGCGGCGGTCCTGGACGCGCTGCGCCACGGCACCGAACCCGCGGTGAGCCTCGCCGAAGCGCGCCGCACCCTGGAGTTCGCCGCCGCGACCTACGCCTCCGCGTTCCGCCGCCGCCCCGTCGCCGCCGGCGAACTGACCGGCGACGATCCTTTCGTACGCGCCATGGACGGTGGCGCCGTGCCATGGCCGCGCGTCAAGGAGCCCGCATGACCAACGTCTCCGGCGCGGACATCGCACTGGGCTCCCCGACCACACGGGGCCGGGAAAACGCCGGGTACGGCGGCCTGTTCTGGCGCGGCCCCCGTTCCTTCACGGACGGCACGCTCGTCACCCCGTCCGGCACGGGCGGTGACGAACTGCGCGGACAGCGCCACTCCTGGATGGCATTCGCAGGCCGGCACGACGAGGACGACGCACGGTCGCTGGTCCTGATGGCCGACGCCGCGGACAACCCCCGGCACCCACCACAGTGGTTCGCCCGCGCCGAGGCGTTCGCCTGCCTCAACCCGGCACCGTTCTTCAGCGAGGAGCTCACCGTGCCCGCCTCGGGCACGGTCCGGTTCCGCTACGGCGTCGCCGTGGCCGACGCGGGGCCGGACCAGGCGCCAGAACTCGCCACTGCGGTAAAGGAGCTGCTGAGCCGTGACGCGAGGTCGGCCGGCGTGGTGGGACCAGAGGACACGCGGGCGTGGGGAGGGGCACGGTGAACAGCCGCGGCAACGACCAGGACTGGGCCATGGCCCTGCTGATGGGAACACAGAAGTGATCCACAACACCACCAAGGAGCAATCCGTGCCCCACACCGACCTCGCCGACGAACGCCTGGCCGGACTGCGGCAGCGCCTGCAGGGCCTGGCCTACGGCGGCGACTACAACCCCGAGCAGTGGCCGGCCGACACCTGGCGGGAAGACATCCATTTGATGCGCGAGGCCGGGGTGAACCTGGTCACCGTCGGCGTGTTCTCTTGGGGGCTGCTGGAGCCCCGTCCCGGCGTCTTCGACTTCGGCTGGCTGGACGAGGTCATGGACCTCCTGGCCGAGGGAGGCGTGCGCGTCGACCTGGCCACCCCCACCGCCGCGCCGCCCTCCTGGCTGGCCCACGAACATCCAGAAACGCTGCCGGTGGACGCGGAGGGTCGCAAGATCGCCTTCGGCGCCCGCGTGCACTTCTGCCCGTCCTCGCCGGTGTACCGGTACCACGCGGCGCGGATCACCGAACGGCTGGCCGAGCGCTACGCCGGCCATCCCGCGCTGGCCATGTGGCACGTCGGCAACGAGTACGTCGGGTTCGGCTGCCACTGCCCGGTCTCCGTCGCGCACTTCCGCCGCTGGCTCGCCGACCGTTACGGCACTGTCGACGCCCTCAACGACGCGTGGGGCACCGCGTTCTGGGGCCAGCGGTACGACTCCTTCGACCACATCGGCACCCCCGCCGCCCGCAACAGGCTCGTGTCCGGCCCCAACCCCGGCCAGCTCCTCGACTTCGCCCGCTTTTCCGACACTGCGTCGCTGGAGTGCTTCATCGCCGAACGCGACATCATCCGCCGCCACACTCCCGACCTGCCGGTGACCACCAACTTCATGGGCTCCTTCAAGCACTTGGACTACTGGCGCTGGGCCGCTGCGGAAGACGTCGTGTCCCTGGACATCTACGCCAAACCGTACGACCCGGAAGGCCAGCTGCTGGCCGCCTACAACTTCGACCTCATGCGGTCGCTACGCGGTGGCAAGCCATGGCTGATGCTGGAATCGGCCACCGGCAACAACCTCACGGGCGGCCGCAACTCCGCCCGCCCTGCCGGCCAGCTGCGGGTACGCTCCCTGCAGGCCGTGGCACGGGGCGCGGACTCGGTGATGTTCTTCCAGTGGCGCGCCTCCCGCGCCGGCGCCGAGCGCTTCCACTCCGCGATGGTCCCTCACGGCGGCACCCGTACCCGCACCTGGCGCGAGGCAGTCGCCCTGGGCCACGACGTGGCGCGCCTGGCGGACCTGGTCGGCGGCTCCTGCGACCCCACCGACGTGGCCATGCTGTGGGACTGGGAAAACTGGTGGGCACTGGAGGCACCCGACCACCCATCCAGCGACCTGAAGTTCACCACAGGCATCCTCGACCACTACCGGCCGCTCTGGCACGCGAACATCCCCGTCGACTTCGCCCACCCGCACGCCGACTTGAGCCGCTACCGCCTGGTGATCGTGCCCAACCTGTACCTTGTGGACGACGCCGCCGCCGACAACATCACAGCGTACGTGCGCGGCGGCGGGCACCTGCTGATGTCATACTTCTCCGGCATCGTCGACCAGCACGACCGGGTACGGCCCGGCGGCCACCCCGGCGCCTTCCGCGACCTGCTCGGCATCGACATCGACGAGCTCAACCCCCTCCAGATCGGCGAAGCCTACGAGCTGCACCACGCCGGCCATACCGGCACGGCCACGGACTGGCAGGACATCATCCTGCTCAACGGCGCCGAGCCACTGGCCACCTACACCGACGGCGAGCAGAAAGGACAACCGGCCGCCACCAGACACCGCTTCGGCACCGGCACCGCCACCTACCTTGGCACCTCACCCGACCCCGAAACCATGCACCGCCTCGTCCTGGACTGCGCCACCGGCGCCGGCGTCACCCCCGTCATGGACACCCCCGACGGCGTCGAAGCCGTCCACCGCCGCGCCGCCGACGGCACCGACCACCTCTTCCTGCTCAACCACACCCCAGAGGAGGCGATCGTCGACCTCGACCCCGCCCTGTCCTGGTCCGTCGACCTGCTGAACGGCCACGCCGCCGTCGCAGACCGTCTGCGACTGCCACCGTTCGGCGCGGTCGTCCTGCGCCACAAGACTCACTGAGCACTGAGACCAGGAGATTCGCCAGGTGTTCAATGCGGCTGGCTGCGCCTCACCTTCTTGCCTTGCGGATGATTGGCGTTGCGCGTGGTGTAGCCGGGAAGGCGGAACGCGAATCGTGCGCCGCGAGGGCTGTCCTCAAGGGTCAGGGTGCCGTTGTGGGCGTGCGCGATCTGCCGGGCAATCGGTAGTCCAAGCCCTGTCCCACCAGCGTCCTTGACACGGGATGCCTCCAACCGCGCGAACCGCTGGAAGATCATCTCCCGTTGCTCGGGTGGAACACCTTCTCCGTCGTCGCTCACCTCCAGCACTGCCTCACCGTCCTCGAGCGTGAGGAGCACGGTGATGATGGACTCGGCGTGCCGTTCGGCGTTGTCCAGCAGATTGTTCAGCAGCCTGGCCAGGTCGAGGCGGTCACCCTCAACGATCACACCGGCCGCCAGGCGGCGGCGTAGGTAGACCCTGGCGGGCCGCTGGTCCAATTCGCGCCGCACCAGTTCGGTCAGGTCGAGCCTCTCGCGGCGGCCGGTGACTCCCGCGTCCAGGCGGGCCGCCTGCAGCAGGTCGCAGACCAGGTGCTGCATGCGTTCCACGCTCTCCAGCACCGCGTTCGCGACCTGTGGCCAGTTCGCCTGGCGCGGGTCCATCAGGGCCTCTTCGATGTGGATGCGGATGGCGGTCAGCGGGCTGCGCAGGTCGTGGGAGGCTTCGCTTGCGAAGCGGAGCTGCTGCTCGACCGCGGATTGGGCTCGATCCAACGTGCGGTTCGCGGTCTCGGCCAGATCCCGCAGCTCGTCGCGGTACCTGGGCACCGGCACCCGATGGTCCAGGTCACTGGCGGTGATCTGGGCGAGGTTGCCGGCGATGACGCCTACCGGCTCCAAGGTCTTGCCCACGATCCGATAGCTGCCCGCTGCGGTCGCCGCGACCAGGAGCAGCCAGCCGACGGCGAGCGGGATCAGCAGTTCCGGACCGACGTACCAGGGGACGTCGGGAACGGCCATGTCGATCTGCCACACGCCGTCGGAGCGGTGAAAGGGATAGGCGAGCACGATCATGCACCGGCCGGGGAATGCCTGCGTATCGCACGTGCGGGCGCTGGCAAAGGCGTCGGGATCGGGGCGCA
Source organism: Nonomuraea sp. NPDC049400 (assembly GCF_044466425.1). Lineage (NCBI taxonomy): Bacteria > Bacillati > Actinomycetota > Actinomycetes > Streptosporangiales > Streptosporangiaceae > Nonomuraea > Nonomuraea sp. NPDC049400. Next base: position 6,836 of record NZ_JBITMP010000018.1, on the reverse strand, counting down.
GGTTCGTCATCGGTGGCTTGTCCGCCATCTCCGGGGTGGCCGCAGCCATGTCGCCGGCCGGGTTGAACACCTGGACCGCCCGGACCGGGCTGCCTTGCGTCAGATCGGGTATCTGCTGGCGCGCCTGGATGCCCATCTCCACAGCAAGCGCAAAGAGCTGCTCGGTCCGGTGATCGATGGCCGCCTGCCGCGCCACCAGCACGATGAACACCGCCAACGCCGAGCACAGCAGCGCCATGACGGCACTGGCCAGCAGGGCCAGACGGGCCCGGATCGAACAACGATGCCACCAACTGACCCTGATCACCCCCTCGTGACCAGCTGCACCGCAAAACCCCCGCACCGAAACCCTAACTGGCGATAAGGAGAAAAACGGTCAAAAGGCTGTAAACCACATCACGGGTGCAGTTCGTCTGGGCTCCTGCTGGGCAGCGCCACCTGGCTCTGCGACGACGTCGTCCTCGCACTGATTCCAGGACATTGCTCCTCGTCCTGTCGGCGATCCAGTTATCTGGGGTGCCGCGCGACCATCAGGCAAGTAGGCGGTTTGAGAACACGCCTGGCCAATATCTAGGGGTTGTCAAGGCACGTCAGCCACGTACGGAGAGCCCTGCCGGTGGTGGTGGCGATGGGCACTGTGCGGAGTGGCAGGGCCCGGCGTTCTTGTCAGCGGCGCGTTCCCAGCCACTCCGGGCGGTCTTCGACAGGCTGCGTGCGAGAGGCGGCGCGGTGACGGACGGCGGCATGGGACCGCGGCGGTGGAACCCACAGCGCAGCGGCGCTGATGAGTGCGGAGAAGATCAGCAGGATGCCCGCCAGGATCTCGAGAAGCACGATGATCGACATGAGGACTCCCCCCTCAGCCTCGCCTGGAGGTACGGCCATGAAGACGAAGGTCTTCCCGCACCCTCCGCCTCAGCAGCCTTGTCGGCCAGGCCACAGCTGGAGGGCCATCCCGCCGAGCCTTTCCAGGCGTGAAGACCGTGATGACGGCGGGATGTCCGACGGCGGGTACTCCCCTTTACGTGCTCCTTCCACTATCGGCCCAGCTTGCGGCACTGGTCAAACGCCCTGCGATCGCCCCAAGGGAGCCGCCGAAGTGGAGCTGACCAGGAGGTTCGCCTACCCTGGAAGGGCGAGGGGAGTACTTCCCAAGAGCCGGCCCGGTCAGTACGGGCGTGACCTCGTCCCCGGGCGGCCGCCCGCACGGTGGTGGTGGGTGAAGGAGACCTCGAACGGCCCTGTCGCGTTCGAGGAGGTCCCATGCCAGCCCCAACCAGTCTGGAGACGGCTGCCCCGCTGGAGACGATCGGCTCACCGCATCTGTGGGTGATCACTGTTGCCTGCCTGGCGCTGCTGCTGGGCGCCGACTTCGTCCTGACGCGGCGCCCGCACGAGGTGCGGATGCGTGAGGCGGTGCGGTGGTCGGTCTTCTACCTGGCGCTTCCTCTACTGTTCGGCGTCTATGTGTGGCTGGCGTTCGGGTCGCAGGCGTCGGTGGAGTTCTACACCGGGTATGTGGTGGAGAAGTCGCTCTCAGTGGACAACCTGTTTGTGTTCATGCTGCTGCTCTCGGCCTTCGCGGTGCCGCGCGAGCTGGCCCAGCGGGTGCTGCTGTACGGCATCATCGGGGCACTGGCGCTGCGCGCGGTCTTCATCGCCCTGGGCGCGGCCGCGCTGGCCAGCGGCACCTGGGCGTTCCTGCTGTTCGGCGCGATCCTGATCGTCACCGCCGGGAAGATCCTCAAAGACGCGCTGCGCGGCAGGGAGCAGGAGGTGGACATCTCCTCCATGCGCTCGGTCCGCCTGCTGCGGCACGTCATGCCGGTCACCGACGACTACCGCGGCTCCCGCCTGATGGTTCGCGAGTCGGGTCGGCGCGCCCTGACCCCGCTGGCGCTGGCCATCGTGGCCGTGTTCGCCACCGACATCGTCTTCGCGGTCGATTCGGTGCCCGCCGTGTACGGCGTGACCGAAGACCCCTTCCTCGTCTTCGTCACCAACGCTTTCGCGCTGCTGGGGCTGCGGGCGCTGTACTTCGTGCTGCAGGGTGTGTTGGAGAAGCTGCGGCACCTCAACCACGGGCTCGGCGTCATCCTGGGCTTCATCGGGCTCAAACTCGTCCTGCACTGGGCACACGGCATCTGGCCCGCCGTCCCTCAGATCCCCACCCTGGTCTCGCTCGGGGTCATCATCGCGGTCCTGACGACCGTCACGATCACCAGCGTGCACGCCAACAGCCGCGATGCCCAACGTGCCGACCCACCCTCCGACGGTTAACGCGCGGGGCGCTCCCTGCGTAGCTTGAGGAGCGTGTCCCGGCTACGCGCCGGTCTCAACCGCCGATCAGATCACGTTCTTACCGAAGCCCGAACCAGCATCGTGCGCCGCCTGGCGAGATCCGCCTCCAACTCTCCCCCACCGGCGTGCCCGGCGCAGCAGTCATACCCATCAAACCTCATCCCTGTCCGCTGTTGGGGGAGACTGTTGGGGGAGACACCCCAGTCCTCCCCCGCTGCCTGCCTCTGCCATCCTGAAAAGGATCCCTGCAGCCAGAAGGTGCACCCGTTGCACCAGCTTCGAGAAGATGATCGACGCCGAAGGCACCGCTGACGTCAGCCCGACAGCCCTCGCGACGGATGCTGGGAGCCTGATCGCCATACCGGTACGAACCGGGCTGAGCTGCATACTTTTGTCTCGATTACTTGGCCGGTCATCGAGCATCGTCCCCTGCGGGTGATGACGAAACTTTCAGCGGGTACTGGAAAGACCAGGCAGTGAGACGGCCGGGGGCTTGGCTTAGGCTGCGGTCATGGCCGAGATCAAGTCTCCGACTCCCAAGGAAGCCTTCGAGCTGCTGCTCGCGGGTAACCAGCGCTTCGTTGCGGGTACCCCCGAGCACCCGAACCAGGACGCGACCCGCCGCGCCGAGATCGCACCCAGCCAGCGCCCGTTCGCCGTCCTGTTCGGATGCTCCGACTCCCGATTGGCCGCAGAGATCATCTTCGATCGTGGCCTGGGTGACCTGTTCGTGGTGCGCACCGCGGGCCACGTGATGGGCGCGGAGGTGCTGGGCAGCATCGAGTACGGGGTGGACGTGCTGGACTGCCCGCTGGTAGTGGTCCTCGGCCACGACTCGTGCGGCGCGGTGGGCGCCGCGTGCGCCGCACTGGAAGACGGCATGGCGCCGGCCGGGTACGTCCGGGACGTCGTCGAGCGGGTGACGCCCAGCGTGCTCGCGGCGCGGGCCGCAGGTCGTGTGGAGGCCGACGAGGTCCTGGCCGAGCACATAAGGCACACGGTTGACTTGCTTTTGGACCGCTCTCGGGTGCTCGCCGAACGGGTCGACGCCGGCCACGCCGCCGTCGTGGGCCTGTGCTACCGCCTGGCCGACGGCAGCGCACAGGTGGTAGCAGCCCGTGGCCTCGAAGTCGCTGCTGGCTCCGCTTTGTGACCGGAGCTCCGCCAGCCGTTGCACAGCCACGTCACACCGCGCAGGCCCACCGATCCGGTCCCGCTCCCTATCTCGCACCTCGCGCGCCGGCCTGGCCCGTGCCACTTGGCACAGAGGGAACTGCGAGGGGTTCCACGGGGAGAGCGGTGCTCACTGACGAGGGGCGTTGCTGGTCACGCGGAGGATCGGGGCCCCGCGGCGCGGCGGAGCCGGTTGGCGATCGCGAGTCCCAGCCCCTCCTCCACCGGCAAGGAGGCGACGATCAGGTCGCACCCCCGCTGGTCGAGCTCGCGCAGGAACCCATACAGCCCGCGCGCGTAAGCAGCCATCGAACCCGGGATCGCCACCACGGCGTGCGCCTTCACCGCAGCGTCGGCGAAACAGGGGGGAAGAAAGACGCCCACCTGGTGCCCTAGCTCCTGCGCGAGCTCCGCTTCGGCGACGACCTTCTCGGGCTCGACGAGGACGACCCGCGCACGCGGCGCGTAGTGTGACGGATGCTGGCCAGGCACCCGAACACGGCTGGTGGAGTGGACCGCAAGCGGGCGCCCCAGAACCGCTTCGAGGTCCTCGCGCGTCACCCCGCCGGGCCGAAGGACGCTCGGGGCCTCGCCCGTAGCATCGACGATGGTTGACTCGACGCCGACCTCGCAGGGGCCGCCGTCCAGCACGAAGTCGACCTCATCACCGAGCTCCGCACGGACGTGATTCGCCGTTGTAGGGCTGACCGAGCCGAAGCGGTTGGCAGACGGGGCCGCGACTCCGCCGCCAAAGGCCGCCAGCAGCGCCAGCGCGACGGGGTGGTCAGGCACGCGCACGGCCACCGTCTCCAGGCCACCAGTCGCTTCAAAGGGCACCCGGCGACCGCGCGGCAGGACCAGCGTGAGCGGCCCCGGCCAAAAGCGTTCGGCCAACAGACGCGCCGTCACGGGCACGTTCTCGACCCAGTCGCCCAGGTGCTCCGCGCCGCCGATGTGGACGATCAGCGGGTGGGAGGGCGGGCGCCCCTTGACCTGAAAGACGCGCGCGACGGCGGCAGAGTCCTCGGCGTTGGCGCCCAGACCGTAGACGGTTTCGGTCGGGAAAGCCACCAGACCTCCACCGCGCAGCACACCGGCCGCCTTGTCGATGTCACTGGTTCTTGCCCTCACGCTCACAATCCTCTCACTGCTGCGCTCTCCACACCCCGCCGTCTCATCAGCGCATGACGACGAGCCAAGGCTGTTCGCTCGCGGTGGGTTGGCCCGCGACGCGGGTGCCAGCACCTGACTGGGCGGCGATCGGGCCGGACCAGTAGGCGAGACGATCTTTGGTGATGGTCTGCGCGGGGGTCCGCCGCCGGTGGTGAAGTCGGCGGCCGTGGCGGTTGCCGTCCAGGGAGAGTTCCCGTTCCTGCTGTCCAGCACGGTCGCCGTGCCCAGGGAGGCGCTGAGTGTGCAACGTCGCCAGCGTAGATCACGACGGCCTCGAGGCGTTCTTACGTTTCGGTGTGTGCGGCAAGCAACTCGGCACGGTCACCGTGTCCGACCAGCGCGCGGCACTCAACGCCACCTGGGTCGCATCAGTGTCCGCCGCGTCGGGCGGCTTCACTACCGGCGGCGGCACGGCTGCTGAAACCATTCCCAACTCGGCTGTGCTGTACTGGTCAGGCCCGGCCACAGCCACCACAGGCACCGGAACCTTCGGGGCAGGCCAGGCCAACGCAGCCGCCGCCGAGACGCTGGCCGCCACGCGCACCGCCTTCAGCAAGACCACCGGCTCCGGCGACGATTCCGCCGCCTGGAATCCCACCCTGGTGATCAACGTCCCCGACGCCGCGGTGGCAGGCACCTACACGGGCACGGTGCTCCGTCGCGTAATGCGATCATCATTCCCCCCGGCCTGGCCTCCGACGTGGGCAGAAGACCCCAGATGGGGTCTGTACGGTTGACTGGACACACCCCTGACCGGCATGGACCTGGACGAAGGCGCCATGCCCTCCCGCGTGGTGCGCTCGTTGCCACTGGTGTTCGCCGCCGGCGCGGCGGTGGGCGTGTCAGGCGGGATGATCGGCCTGGGCGGCGCCGAGTTCCGGCTGCCGCTGCTGATCAGCCTGTTCGGGTTCGCCGCGCTGTCGGCGGTCATCTTGAACAAGGCGATGATCCTGATCGTGATGCTCACCGCGCTGCCCGCCCGGCTGGCCGCCGTCTCGCTCGCCGAGCTGGCCGCGCATTGGACCGTCGCGGCGAACTTGCTGGCCGGAAGCCTGCTGGGGGCCTGGGCGGGCGCCTCCTGGGCGGTCCGGATGCGCACCGACACCCTCTACAAGGTGCTCGCGGCGATGATGGTCCTCATGGCCGCCGCCCTGATGCTCACCCACACCACCGCCCTGGGCGCGCTGGCCCTGCCCGGCCCGGCGCAGGCGGCGATCGGGGTCGTATCGAGCGTCGCACGCTGATAGACGGCGAGGTCGCGGTGCTCCTCAGGGATGTCCAGCGTATCGAGGTGCTTGTCGAGGGCCGAGAGCGCGGCGAGGTCAGTCTCAATGCGTGCCGTGATGCGGCCGAGCACCGTTACGCGTTCGACCGGCTCCAGCAGACCGAGGAAGTAGGGCCTGGACAGCGCCGCAGTCTCCAGATCGGGCCCAGCCAGCTCCCGTGTCATCCACGCGCGGAACTCCTCACGACCGGCGTCGGTCAGGCGGTACACCTTCCGTCCCCGACCTCCGGCTTCAAGGCTGGCGACCTCAATGAAGCCGATCTGCTGACTGAACGGATCCTCAATCCGCTCAGCCTGACGCACACCTGGCTCCCCGGACATTGCCTGCCAGATCCGACGACCGCATCGCCCTCGCCGCTCTACGCGAAACAGCGCCGTGTGGAATTGACCTCGATGATCGAGTCCTGGAACGCGTTCTGCTCGTCCCATTCCAGGTGCTTGCTCATATCGAGTTCCAAAGTGCCGTACAAGTGCGGCCGCATCACGACCGGCTCGGCAGGGTCGGCCACACGGTCGGCCAATAGCGAGCGCGTCGCAGTCATCAGGGATTGATCGCGTTTGTACCGGGGGCAATGGGCAAGCAACGGCGCCAGATCCGCGACCCATTCAGGGTCGAAACTTCCCGGAACTTTGCGGCGATCTCGGCAGTCGAACCAACCGATGCGTTCTGCTGAATGGAGGATTCGTGTGAATCGGCCCAGGTGCGTACTTGCGGCAATGGCGGTCGCCGGCCTTCTCACCTCCTGCGGAGGAGGTGCGGGAAGCGATGACTCGGGAGGATCGCACGCGCCCCGGACCGGCACGCCGACGCCGTCCTCGTCCGCCTCCCCTGAGCGTGTCGCACCGAAAACCCAGCTGTCGGTGCCCAGCCTCTATGACACCTCCCGCGGCTGGGAGTCAGATC